>JBGTHX010000365.1:0-3357 GCA_041746055.1 Lewinella sp.
GCTTGAAGATGTAGTCGGTGACGTCGTCGCGCTCGTCCCAGCTGAAGTCGATGTCGAAGTCGGGCGGACTGGCGCGGTACGGATTGATGAAGCGCTCGAAGTAGAGGTCGAGCTCCAGGGGGTCGACGTCGCTGATGCCGATGTTGTAGGCCACGATGGAGTTGGCGCCGGAGCCGCGGCCCACGTGCTGGTAGCCGGCGTTGCGGGCGTAGCGGACGATGTCGTGGGTGATGAGGAAGTAGGGGCAGAAGTTCTGCTTCCGGATCACGGCCAGTTCGCGCTCGGTGCGGAGCCGCGCCTGCTGGAAGCGGGGGCCGGGGGGGTAGCGGCGGGCCACGCCGGCCAGGGCGAGCTTTTCGAGCAGCTGATAGTCGCCGGTCGTGGAGCCGGTAAAGGTCTGCCGGTTGATCTGCAGGCCGGTCTCCAGTTCGGCGGTGCAGGAGTCGATGATGCGCTGGGTGTTGTGTACGATGGCGGGGTAGGGGCGGTAGAACTGCCGCAGGGTATCGGGGGGCAGGAGGCGGTCGCCGCGCTTGGCCAGGTCGCGGGGGGTGAGCTTGGTGTGGACGGTATTGCGGTCGATGGCGCGCAGGGTACGGTGCAGCTCGTAGTCCTCCCCGGTGATGGCCACTACGGGGGCGAGCATTACGAGCTTATCCTGGTGGTGGCGCAGTTCGTGGCTGAACAGGCGGTTGACGTGCTCGGGCCGGATGCCGAGCAGCTCGTTGTCGCGGAAGTCGCGGATCGGTTTGCAGAGGCGGGGGTAGACGATCCAGACGTCCTCCATCCGCGGCGGTACGGCGGGCAGGGGGCGGTCGTCGAGGGAGTGCTCGCTCAGGAAGCGGCAGAGGTTGTGCCAGCCCTCGGCGTTGCGGGCCAGGCCGGTGTAGAGCCACTGTCCGTCGGCATCCCGGAAGCCGATACCGAGGATGGGCTTGATGCCGTGGTCGCGGCAGGCCTGTACAAACTCCACGGCGCAGCTGGTATTGTTGTTATCCGCCAGGGCCAGGCACTCGACGCCCCAGGCGGCGGCCTTTTCGACCAGCCGGCGGGGCGGCAGCACGCCGTAGCGGAGGCTGAAGGACGTATGGCAACTGAGGTGCACGGCGACTCAGTTGGCGGCAATACCCGGGGGACCGAACGAAGGGGCGGACAGGAGTAGAGAAGGACAGGGAGAAGCCGGGACGGCTTCCCCGCCCGGCGGGGTAATTGGATACATGTTTTCGTGAGTAAGCGGTAAAAAAAACAAGAAACGCGGTAAAAACCGGGGCCGCACAGGAGGCCCGTAGGGGCAAAGTAACGTGGCTCCTGACTGTAAAACAAATATTTTGTTTTAAAAATAAAACAAAAACAACAGGATCAATTTCCGGATCCGTTAACCCGAGTGGCGAAAAATGAGTTATTTAGGTGATTATTCTGTTGTATAGACAAGCGAATTCAGGCCAGTAGCGGCCCCTACACTATTGAACAACGCAGTGAAGTATGAATGAGGCTAACGAAAGTTACCAGCACCGCTTTTTTGAGCGGCTGGTCGGGCGGTTTGGGTCCCGGAGTGAAATGGTCCAGGCCGTAGCGGAAGACCTGCACTTGGGACGGGATGCGATCTACCGCAGGTTGCGGGGGGATACCTCCCTGACCGCCGACGAGATGATGTGCCTGGCGGAGATCTACCACCTCCGCCCGGAAGGGGCCGCCGCGGCGGGGGGGGAGGGGGTCGCGCCCTGCCTACGCTACCCCGAGGACCGGGCTCCGATCCGCGACGAGTTCGACTACTTCGTGCAGTTGCAAAACCGCTGGACGAAGCTCAGGCGGCTACCGGAGGCCAATTTCGACCTGGCATCGCCGGAGCTGCCTATGCACTACGAGTTCTCGACGCCGGTGCTGCGGGCCTTCAAGATCTACATGTTCGGCCTCACTACCTGGAACCTGGAGAAATGGAAGTACCGGCCCTTCTCCACCGACCTCGTCCCCGACGAACTGCACCAGCTAGTAGAGGGCATCGTGCGCGATCACTACGCGATCCCGGCGCGCGAGCTGTGGTCGGTAGGGGTGCTGGACGTCACCCTGCGGCAGATCAGCTACGTGGCCCAGGTGGGCCGGTTTGCCGACCGGGCCGACGTGGGCCGCATCTTCGCCGAACTATACGAGATCATCGACCACCTGGAGCGGATGGTGCGCATTGGCAAGCGCTTCCCGCCGGGGGGGGAGCCGGCTCCCGACAGTTCCCGCCTGCGGGTGTACCACAACGAGCTGTCCAACACCAGCAACGTGGTACTCGTCAAGTCGCGGATCCGTCCCTTCCTGTTCACCACACTGGTCACCCCCAATTACGTGGCCACCTCCGACCCAGAGATGTGCAGCGAGGCGCAGCAGTGGTTTGACAACCTGGTCGAGCACGGGAATCCGCTGCACGCGGAGGGGGAAAAGTACGCCGCCCAGTACTTCGATTACCTGCGTAACCTGGTCCGGAAGTACGATGAGCGGACCCGCATCGGGCAGTACATTTTCTAGCGCCGACAAAATGTGTTAAAAAAGACAAAAACGATACTGCCGCCGAACCTTCTCCGGGAGGGCTCCGTTTTCCTCATAAGTATTGGCTAATACAAGGCGCTGCTTTTTGTATCGATATTCGATAATTTCCCGCAAAAGCAAAAGCATTATTTGCCAAATATCATAAAAGGAACGGGGCGTATCTTAGCGCCTAGGTTCGGTTCCCCTGGGATACCGGCTCTAAAGAATAGGTTTATTTTTCATGAGAGACGCTGTGGACAACACAGTCGTATAACAAGGACCCGGGCCGTTTGCCCGGGTCTCTTTATTTTACCCCGCATGGAAAAGAAACCTTTCCGCCCCGCGGCCCGGTGGCTGATCCTTCTCAACTGGCTCCCCCTGTTGGTGTACCTCGGGGTACGCTACCTGATCCTGGGCGACGCCATCACCTCCGCCCAGCGGCTCATGCTCCTGGGCGCCTTCATCCTGGCTCAGGTAGCCCAGTGGCAGTACCGCCGCCACCTCCTCGCGCAGAATACTCCCCCCGATGGAACCCCTTGAAAAAGAGAAACCCAGTCCCGCCCTCTTCCTGCTGATGACCGCCGTATACTTCGGCAGTTACTTCGGACTGAAGTACGGCGTCTTTGGCGGATCCATGCCCTGGTACCTGAACCTGATACTAATCGGCGCCTGCCTCGGGCTGGCCCTCTGGCTGCGGCGGCGGTGACAGGCGTAGTGATATTTATGATATATCGTGTATTCGAACATCCCCCACCCACCCGCATTACCCCAATCACCACCTCACGCCCCAAAATTCGCATTGCCATGGCCGATAAGAAATCCACCGCCACCCGCCGCCGCTTTCTC
>JBGTHX010000366.1:0-3774 GCA_041746055.1 Lewinella sp.
TGCGCTGGTACTACCAGCGCCACGACTCCCTGGAAGATGCCTTCGCCCGCCACCTCTCCCCCGAAGACGTCACCATCGAGCCGGCCCTGCGCGGCTTCCACGAGCTGTTCTTCAGTCTGCCCGAAGCCCCCCACCGCACCCGCAAGCACGTCGCCACCCCGGCCCGGAAATCGCGGTGCAAGCGCTTGTGCATGTTCCTGCGCTGGATGGTGCGCGACGACGGTCGGGGTGTGGACCTCGGACAGTGGAACCGCATCCGCCCCGACCAACTCTGTATACCTTTAGATGTACACGTCGAGCGCACCGCCCGCGCCCTGGGCCTGCTGAGCCGCAAACAGTGCGACTGGCAGGCCGTCACCGAACTTACGGAAAACCTCCGCCGCTTCGATCCCGACGATCCCACCCGCTTCGATTTCGCGCTCTTCGGCATCGGCGTGGAGGGAGTCGAGGTAGGGAACCCCACCCGGCAAATCCCCACCCACGGGTAATATTTTGCCCCCTTCGTGTTGTTCTTACCCGAAACCCCGTCACCGACGCCTATGATTGCTGAATTCTGGCTGACCGGCAGCCACCCCAAACAGTTTCCGGAAGCGCCGGAAGACCGGCTCTTCGTGCGGCAGTACGGCAGCGGAAAACATATCCTCATCGCCCTGCACGGCTTCGGCCGCAGCGGCGCCCGGATGCAGCGGCTGGGGGAAGCGCTCGCGCCCCACTTTACCACCCTGGCGCCCGACCTGCCGTACCACGGTAAATCCGAGTGGTACAGCGACCGCTACGATATCGCCCAGTTTACCGCCATGCTGCAGCAATTGCTGGACCGCTACCGCGACCGCCGCGTCTATCTCCTCGGCCACAGCCTGGGCGGCCGGTACATCAGCGCCTGCCTGCCCGCCCTGGAACATCCCGACCTGCAGGACATCGTCCTGGTAGCCCCCGACGGCGCCGGTGGCCGCTACACCAACTGGATCGACACGCTGCCCTCCACCCTCATCCGCCCGCTGGCCAAGCTCTCCGAGCGGCCGCGGACCATCCTCCGCCTGGCGCGCTGGTTGAAGAAGCGTGGCATCATCAACGGCTACTCGGAGGATTACCTCAAGTTCCACCTCAACGACCGCCCCTTCCGCCGCCGCCTGGCCGGTACCCTGCGCAGCGTGCTCAAATTCCCGCCCAGCCCGGAGATTTTCGAACGGGCGCTCGACCGCCGCGACATCCGCTGCACCGTCTTCGTGGGCGACAGCGACCCGCTTCTCCACCACGACCGCCTTACCCGGATGTACGAGCCGCTGCCCTCCGTGGATATCCACCGCTACAACGGCAGCCACTGGCTCCCCGAACGATTACTCGCCGAACACTACCTGAATAGTTTAGTCGCCGTCTTACCTTAGCCTCCGTGAAAACACTGGCTTACCCCAACGTCGGCACCATGCTCGACCGCACGACACGACTGCTGAAACAGCACTACCTCCGCGCGTTCCGGGAGGAAGGAATCGACATCAGCACCGAACAGTGGGTACTGCTCGACCGCCTCTTCTCCCAGGGCGACGCCAGCCAGACCGAGCTCGCCAACGGCACCTATAAGGACGCCCCCACCGTCAGCCGCATCATCGACAAGCTGGCCCGCAAAAAGCTGGTAGAGCGGAAACGCTATCCCAACGACCGCCGCCGTTACCTCGTCTCGATCACCCCCACCGGCAAGCAGATACACGGCCGCATCTCTCCCTACGTCGCCCACCTTCGCCAACAAACTTGGCAGGGGCTGAACGAGGATGACTTTCTGCGCCTCCAAAACATCCTGCAACACATCCGGGATAATTTTGAAGAAGAATAGGTAGTACGGTAGTCCCGCATCCCGACACTAACCCGCTCCAGGCATCAGATGAGGCTTCGAACCTCGCCGCATCCGATGACTTCCGCTCACCCGACACCCGACACCCGACACCCGACACCCGACACCCGACACCCGACACCCGACACCCGACACCCGCATCAGCAACGTGGGCAACCCGCAACCCGCAACCCGCCACCCGCAACCCCCCTACAGCACCAAAATACTACCCGACTACCATGACCTCCCTTCCCCAACACATCGAAGCCCTCATCTTCGCTTCCCCCCTGCCCATCCCCTTGGCGGAGATCCAGTCGGTGCTGATGGAGAGCGTCGGCATGGAGTTCGCGGAGGAGACATTGTTGCAGGCAATCACCAAACTGAAGCGACGCTACGATCACGCCCAGCATAGCTTTGAAGTGGTGGAGATAGCGGGGGGCTTTCAGTTCATGACCAAGAGTGCCTACCACCAGACCATCGGCACCCACCTGCGGCAGCAGAGCACCAAAAAGCTGAGCCGTTCCGCCCTGGAAACCCTAAGCATTATCGCTTACCGGCAGCCCGTGACGAAGTCGGACCTCGAGAAGATCCGGGGGGTGAGCTGCGATTACGCCCTGCAGAAACTATTGGAAAAGGAGCTTGTTACCATTACCGGCCGTGCCGACAGTGTAGGTAAGCCCCTGTTCTACGGCGTGACCGAAAAGTTTATGGATTACTTCGGCATCAAATCGATGCGGGACCTGCCCCAACCCAAGGAATTCAAACTCCCCGAGAATACCATCGGAGAACCCGAAGCCCTAATGGTCGACGCCGAATAAGAGCACCACCCCCAACATGGTCAATAAAGTAGCCGCTTCCGGACTCATTACCCTCAAACTCGAAGACTGGTGGCCCCGGCAGCCGCTGGTGGCCTTCGACCTCAAGGAGTACCTCTTCATGGAGCTGATCCTAAAGGAGAAAGACTTCCGCGAGGCGATCAAGGCCCATGATTTCAGTCAGTATGAGGACAAAGTTCTTCTCGTTTACTGTTCCGCCGACGCCATCATTCCGGCCTGGGCCTACATGCTGGTGGCTGCCGCGGCCGTTCCCTATGCCGCCGATATCTACCAGGGCAATGAGGAGGAGTACCTGCGCGACTACTACCGCCGCACCATCGCTGAGCTTGACCCGGCCGATTACGCCGGTCAGCGCATTGTGGTGAAGGGCTGCGGCGACCGCTCCGTGCCCCCCGCTGCCTACCTCGAGGTCACCGCCCGCCTGCGGCCCGTGGCCCGCTCGATCATGTTCGGCGAGCCGTGTAGCACGGTTCCGGTGTACAAGCAGCCGCTGGTCAGGAAGTAATCCCTGGTGCTTATCTTGGCCCGTAAACATGGCCCATGCGATCCAGCTTTTACCTGCTCGCGTTCCTGACCTTCTGTTGCTCGTGGGCGGTAGGGGCACAGGACACGCACTTTACCCTGCACGACTATAATCCCCTCTGGCTCAATCCGGCCCAGACCGGTGCGTTCAGCGGTACGGTACGGGTAGGCGGGATCTACCGCGGGCAATGGTACACCCTCAACGGCCTCAGCACCCCGAGCGCTTACGTGGACGCCCCCATCATCCGCGGCCTGCGCAAACTCGACTGGATCGGCGTCGGGGCCAACCTCATCAACGATAAGGCCGGCATGGGTGCCGACCTCGGCCTGCAGTCCAACTACTTCGGCTTCTCGGCCGCCTATCACCTGTCGCTCGACGACAACCGCCGCAACGTAGTTACCCTGGGGGCCCAGTACGGCAGCACGACCTACAGCCTGGATGTCAGCGGCATCAACCTGCTGCAACAGCTCACCATCGATCAGTCGCTCGGTGGCGGCGGACAGTCGCAGGGTGAATTCAGTCCCTCCCAGGAGGGCGGAAACGGCGAGAGCTACAATAACATTAATGCCGGACTGACGCTGCGTTCCGTC
>JBGTHX010000367.1:0-3610 GCA_041746055.1 Lewinella sp.
ACCGAAAACCTATTCAGCCGCGAGGCCATCGACAAGATCAAGGAGATCGCCGATGATACCCGCACCTGCATGTTCTGCACCGACCTAGCCAACCAGCCCTTTTCCACCGCGCCTATGTCCACCCAGAAGGTGGAGGACGACGGCTCCATCTGGTTTTTCAGCACGAAGGACAGCGACCGTAACGCCGACCTGCAGCGTAGCCCCGAAGCCCAACTCATCTACAGCAGCCAGAGCAAGGAAGAATACCTGAGCCTCTACGGTGAAGCCGTCATCGTGTACGACAGCCAGAAGGTGGAAGAACTGTGGTCGCCCATCGTCAAAGTGTGGTTCCAGGAGGGTCCTACCGATCCTAACCTCAGCCTCATCCACTTCACGCCCCGGCAGGGCTACTACTGGGATACCCAGCACGGTAAGGTCGTCGCATTCGCCAAGATGGCCGCCTCGATCGTAGTAGGCAAAACCATGGACGACGGCGTACAGGGCGAAATCAAGCCTTAGCCGTAGCTAAGCGTATATATTCGATAGTATACGTTTAATTGACGGCTGTTCGGTACCTCGTCCCGGAGGTTTGTGGTGACATCATTCCATTCACCCAACCCGATCTACCATGACCAGATCCGAACTCACCCAATTATTGCTGCGCCTCCGCAAGGCTCAGGACCCCCTCACCGGCGTTCCGCTGCCATCCCCCGGTCACCTGGGCGAACCAGCCGTACGCGGAGCCATCGAAGCCGCCCTGCGCAAATTGGGCAGCGCCACGGCGGCCGATCTTCTCGATCCCGGGGAGATCAGTAAACTGGAAAACGACCTCCGCCACCTCGGCTATCCGGCTACCCCGGGTCAAATCGCCCGGGTGCTGACCGGCAGCCGTACGATTGTTGACCCCCAACTGCGTGGACTACCCGCATACCGCCGCTTCCACGGGCTCATCTCCCGTCGGGCGGTGGAGGCGGAGCTGCGGGCCAGAGCAACCACCGGTACGGAAACCGGGGCGGTATCCGCTGCACCCGACGATATCCCGGACTTCTTCGAGACTGGCAGCTTCGATCAGCTGACGGAAGCCAAGGCCGGTGAACTCTCCCGGGAGGTCGAGGCACTGGGATTAAGTAAGCCTACTTCCCGCTTACCGGCCTACATGCAGCGGGCGCGGGAGACCCACCTCCGTTCCTTCGAACCCTGGACCCGCGAGGAGCGCGCGCTTCTCATCAAAGCCATGTGCTACACTAACGATGCTAACCGCCTGGCCGGCCTGTTCGGGCGTTCTGCGTCCGCCATCCGACGCGAGGGAAACATTTTGATCCTGAAAAGCCGCGAAAGGCGGGTGGCGTGACCATCAAAACGAAGGTTGAGTTGTTGGTTCGGGGTGAATAAGCTGCAGCGGATCGGTCTCGGAGGAGGCTGTCACTGGTGTACGGAGGGCGTTTTCGTCTCGCTGCCCGGCGTGAGCCGGGTCGAACAGGGATGGATTGCCGCTCCTCCGCCCGATGATGCCTACTCGGAAGCCGTCATCGTTCACTTCGATCCAACGCTCCTCGATCTGCCGGAACTCATCGCCGTCCACGTGGAAACCCACTCCGCGGGAGGGGACCACAGGCTGCGCCACCGGTACCGCTCCGCAGTGTATGCCTTTGACAATGGGCAGCTGCGGCGCGTCGAATTCTTGTTGGGTCAACTTGAAGACCGGTACCCGGATCGGCTGCTCACCCGCGGCCTGCGCTTCGCGGGTTTCCGGCATTCCTTACCCGAGCACCGGGACTACTTCCGTCGTGGTCCCGACCGCCCGTTCTGCCGCCGGTACATCGCTCCGAAAGTGGAGCGTTTACGGGCGGACCGGCCTTACCTTTTTTTACCGAATGAGCAATAAGGCCTATGTTCGGGCGGTTAAAACCCCGTTAATTCAACTGGCGTACCGGCTGCGATCGGCTCGCCATCTTTTCCTCTCTCGTTTTCCTAATCCATACTACTCCTATGGGCTTTTTCAAATCCCCCACGTTTAAGTACATCAAGAACTTCATCATCGGCGTCGGCGCAGCCGTCGTCATGCTAGGAGCACTCTACAAGATCCAGTCCTGGGAAATGCCCACTGTAGGTGGTGCTACCATTGACCTGCTCACCCTCGGGCTCGGCGTAGAAGCCGCCCTCTTCTTCATGATGGGTATTCTCGGTCCGGACCCCGACTACTACTGGGACAAACTGTACCCCGGCCTGTCGAGCTACGACGGCGACGTGCAGCCCCTCACCCCCGGAAGCCCCGTAGCCGCCGGCCCCCAGGTAGCCGCCCTTAACGGAGAGGTAGTGGAAGAGCAGCTCGGAGGCATGCTGGTGGAACTGCAAACCATGTCCAAGAGCATGAGCAGCCTTAAGGCCCTGCAGGAAGCCGACTTCAGCGGTACCTCCGCCCAGATCAAGCAGATGGGTAACTTTTACGCCAAGCTCAACGAAGCCATGGCCGACCTCGCCGCCACCACTGACGAGACCAAGGTCTACAAGAAGAACATGCAGCAACTCAATGGCAACCTGACCACCCTGAACAACGTGTACGGGAACATGATCAGTGCCATGCGCGCCCCCACCGCCTAGTTGTAATCCCAATTCTAAATCCTAGACCGTCCCCCCGACGCGCGGCGGTCCAAACCAACCCATTATATGTCAATTCCTAAGGAACCCCGGCAGTTGATGATCAATATCATGTACCTGGTATTGATGGCGCTGCTGGCCCTAAACGTCTCCGCTGAGGTGATGGACGCCTTTCAGACCCTCGACCAGGGTAACAAGAGCAGCATCGCCACCGTAAACCAGCAGATCGACGACTCCGTAGCCAGCCTCAACGAACTGCTTAAGGACGATTCCAAGGCCAAGTACCGCGTACTGCAGCCCACCATTGAAACCATCCGCCAGGAGGCCACCAACTTCGACACTTATGTGACTCAGCTGGCCGACAACCTCATCGACGTAGCCGGCAACAATGACGGCCAGGTCACCGAGGAAGGTGATTATATGGAGAGCCACGGCGTGATGGCGCCCAAGGGCAAGAAGAACAAGGACGTCACCACCCGCATTCTTGTGCAGGGCCCCGACGGACAAGTGTCCGAAGGAACCGGAGAGGGAGAGGAGCTCAAGCGCCGGATCATCGAGACCCGCCAGAATCTGATCGACGCCTACTCCAAACTGCTCACCGAGAACGGAGATCTCCTCCAGATCGAGGAGTCCGAGGCTCAGGCCCGCATCAACAGTGTAGCCGAGAACATGCCCTTCGGAATTGACGACGAGACCTGGCGCAAGGCCAATAACAAAAAGGTAAGCTGGGCTGACTACAAATTCGGTCACATGCCCCTCGCCGCCGTGCTGCCCCTCATGTCGCAGATCCGCTCCGACCTCAAGGTATCCGAGGCCAACCTGGTCAACGATATCGTGCAGATGGCCGGCGGTAAGCAGATCGTCTTCGACAAGTTCTTCCCGGTCTTCCAGGCCGATAAGAGCTACGTCATCGGCGGTGAGCGCCTCAATGCCACCGTATCCGTAGGTAGCTACTCCTCCTCCCTGCAGCCCGAGAACATCGAACTGCGCGTAAACGGACAGAAGCTGCCCATCAAGGCCGACGGTACCGCCG
>JBGTHX010000368.1:0-4522 GCA_041746055.1 Lewinella sp.
CAACTTATTTGTCAAAATAACAATTGTTTTTTGAGTGTCCTTAGTTCAAGCCTAAATTTTCTGAAATTGCCGTCCCAAGGGGGAGTCCGCTCCCCCGGCCTCAGGAAGTTCCCCGGGCACCCGCGCAGGGCCGCCCCACTCTTCACGACATTCTCTACAATCGGACGGAGTTTTAATTCATCCGCAAGTACTCACCCTCATCGGCCGCCTCCTGGGCGTAAGTGTTGAGCTTGACCTTATGGCCGGATTTTGCCGGCCGGATGCGCATGTTGAGGAATTCCACCAGGAGCGAGAAGGCGATGGCGAAGTACAGGTACCCCTTGGGCACCGTGCCGATGTGGTTGTCGAAGACCACCAGTTCGCCGAGGTGAGCCCCCTCCACGATCAGCATGAAGCCGATCAGAATAAGGAAGGCCAGACCCAGCATCTGGACCGTAGGATTCTTGTTGACGAAGTTGCCGACCGGCACGGCGAAGGACATCATGATCCCCACGGAGATCACTACGGCAATGATCATGATAATGAGCGCGCCCACCAATCCGTTGGTCATACCCACCGCGGTGAGAATGGAGTCGAAGCTGAAGACGATATTGATGATGGTGATCTGCACGATCACGGAATTGAGGCTGGCTCCGGTCTTTGGAGCGCCCGGGTCGCCCTCGGTGTGCTCGTCTCCCTCCAGTTTATGGTGGATCTCCGAGGTGGACTTGTACAGGAGGAAAATTCCACCGGCGATCAGGATGAGGCTTTGTCCGCTGAATCCGGCGCTGGCCCAGCCCCAGTCGAACTCGAACCAGGGTTCCTCCAGGGAGACGAGCCAGGATACGCCGAAGAGCAGGGCGATCCGCATTACCATGGCCAGGACGAGTCCGATGTTAGTGGCCTTCTTCCGGTCGGCCTCGTCTTTCAGTTTCCCACTGGCGATGGAGATGAAAATGATGTTGTCGATGCCGAGGACGATCTCGAGAAAAGTGAGGGTGAGCAGGGAGAGCCAAACGGCTCCGCTGCCAAAATCGGGTAGTTCGAACATGGATAATCTGCTGAGCGGAACGGGGACAATTTACCCCCATACCGGCAAACTACGCCCTGCACCATTTGTTTGTGCAGCCTATGAAGGAAACCAAATTCCGCCGCCTGCGCCGTGATGAGCTGGAGGAGGTCACGGGACAGTTCGTCAAGTTTTTGAGTGTCAACGGGATCGACGCCGCAACCTGGGTGCGCCTCAAGGAGCAAGAGCCCCAGCGGGCCGATGCCCTCATCCTTCAATTCAGCCAGATCGTTTTTTCCGGCGTGATCGAACGGGTGGAATACCTCGTCCAGCGTAAGCCCCATGATCTGCGGACTTACCGCACAGGCCCCGACAAGATCGAGATGCGCGGCCTGCTGCTCAATGGGGAAACCAGTGTCGACCTGACCGACACCAGCCTGCCGCCGCGGGAGATCTTTGAGCGCCTCCGCGCCGACGGGGTAAGTCCAAAACTATATTCCGCGGAACGGCCTTACTTGCCTATCGGCCGCGATCAGGACATCTTTCTCCGTATGGAGGAGGGAGCCCTGATCGACCAGGGGGACCTGTTTCGCCTACTGGACGACCTTCGCTAGCCCCCCGTGCTTTCTAAGGGGAAAGGCACTACCTTAAGACTTCGCCCGTAAACGTCATCCTATGCACTTCCGCCTCCTCCTGCCCGTACTCGTTTTGCTGCTGCAAGCGTGCGACCGGCCGGCGGCGGATGCTCCCAGCAGCGCCCCGACCACCGCGGATGCGGCGGAACCGCGATCGAATACGGAGACGGCAATCTATAAAGACGCCGGTCAGCCGGTCAGCGACCGGATCGCCGACCTGATCGGCCGCATGACCACGGAGGAAAAGGTGGCGCAGGTCATGTCGGTCTGGGCCACGAAGCACGAAATGGAGTCCGGGAATTTCGAATTCGATCCGGTGAAGGCCCACGAGGTCATCCCCCATGGTATCGGTCACGTGGCCCGCCCGAGCGAACTGAGCGGCAACGGGGAGCCCGGCCGAACCGGCGCGGGTACGGTGGAATACGTCAATGCCATTCAGCGCTACCTCGTCGAGGACACCCGGTTGGGGATACCCGCCCTCATGCACGAAGAAAGCCTGCACGGCCTGGCCGCGAAGGATGCCACCAGCTGGGGGCAACCCATTTCGGTAGCCGCCACCTTTAACCGCGACCTCACCCGCCGCCTTTACCGCACCGCGGCCCGCCAGGCCGCCAGCCGGGGTGCCCACGTGGTCCTCACCCCGGTGGTGGACGTGGCCCGCGATCCGCGCTGGGGCCGCGTGGAAGAGACGCTGGGCGAAGACCCCTACCTTGCGGGCGAGATCGGGCTACAGGCGGTACTGGGTTTCCAGGGCGATAATGACCAGTGGGACGAAGGCGAAGTCTTCGCCACCCTCAAGCACATGGCCGGCCACGGTGAGCCGGAAGGTGGAAACAATACCGCCCCCGCAAATATCAGTGAGCGCACCCTGCGCGAAGTATTCCTCTACCCCTTCCGGTATATCGTAGCTAACGGCAACGTACGCAATATCATGGCCAGCTACAACGAGGTCAACGGGGTTCCCAGCCACGCCAATGCCTGGATGTTCAACGACCTCCTCCGGGGCGAGTGGGGCTACCAGGGCGCGGTGGTGTCGGACTACTTCGGCATCGAGGAACTCAACCTCCGCCACGCCGTAGCACCCGACCTCGAGCGGGCGGCCATTCGCGCCATCAGCAGTGGAGTAGATATCGAACTGCCCGACCCCAAAGCTTTTCCCTTCCTGGTGGATGCCGTGAACGCGGGGCTGTTGGACGAAAAGATCCTCGATACCGCGGTCGGCCGAATTCTTCGGCAGAAGTTCGACCGCGGACTATTCGAGCACCCCTACCTCGACCCCGAGAAGGCCCTGTCGAATACCCCCGTGGACGACGCCCTCGTGCGCGAAGCCGGCGCCGAGGCCATGATCCTGCTCAAGAATGATGGGATTCTTCCCCTGGAAGAAGGTCTCACCATCGCGCTGGTGGGCCCCAACGCCGATCGGGTGTTACTCGGGGGCTACTCCAGCGATCCCCAGCACTTCATCACCCTGCGGAAGGGACTGACCGACTACACCGCCGAGCACGGCGGCCAGGTCATCTACTCCGAGGGGACCCGCCTCACCGAACCCGGGAGCTGGTATAAGGATCCTGTGGTGGCCGTAAGCGAGGAAGACGATCGTGCCCGTATCCAGAAGGCCGTCCGGGACGTCGCTACGGCCGACGTTATCCTTCTCGCGGTAGGCGGCAACGAACTAACCAGCCGGGAGGCATGGGCGGAAGGGCACCTCGGCGACCGCCCCTCCCTAGAGCTCATGGGCACCCAAAACGAGCTCATCGATGCCCTGGCGGAACTGGATAAGCCGATAATCGGTCTGGTCTTCGGAGGCCGCCCGCTCAACATCAGCCACCTCGCAGAAAAATCGGCGGCGGTTTTTCAGTGCTTCTACCTCGGTCAGGAAACGGGCCACAGCGTCGCCGACGTCCTGTACGGCAGCATCAACCCCAGCGGAAAGCTCCCGATCAGTATTCCCCGTTCGGCCGGACACATCCCCGCTTACTACAATTACAAGCCCACCGCCCGGCGCGGCTATCTTCTGGATGACGTGAGTGCCCTCTACGCTTTCGGCTACGGACAGAGCTACACCAGCTTCGATATCTCCGCCCCGCAACTCGCCAAGCAGGAGATCGCCACCGACGGTAACACCTCCGTGACCGTCACCCTCACCAACACCGGTGACGTACCTGGAGCGGAAGTGGTGCAGCTGTACGTACGCGATGAGTACAGCACGGTGACCCGGCCGGTAAAGGAGCTCAAAGGCTTTGAAAAAGTCTATCTGGCTGCGGGCGAGAGTAAGCGCATCACTTTCGAGCTCGGCTTCGATCAGCTCAACTACCTGGACGGAAATATGGAGTATACCGTGGAACCCGGCACCTTCAAGATTATGGTCGGCAGCAGCAGCCGCGACGCGGACTTGAAGTCCGCGAGACTGACGGTAGTAAATCAGGCACGTTAAGGCACCGGCCCGGCGGATGCCGGGCCGGTGCGCAAAACAAAATACAGCAGGATAGTTCCTAACGGGCAAAGCGGTGGCCCGGCACTGATCGACCGGACCACCGCCTGCGAGGTGATAGTTTACCCAGTAGATTTAGAGGTCGCTGATGCGCTTCTGTACTTCGTACAGGCGGGTGTTCTTGTCGACTTCCTCGATCCAGGGGTCATGCTCGAGGTAATTGGCCGAGATGAGCTTGAGGGAGTGAATGCGTCCCTTGCCGTCCTTCATGGGCTGTACGTACTTGACCCAGAGGCTGCCCTTCGAGCGTACCGCGTAGATTTTGTTCTCCTTGATCTCGTGTACCCCGGCGATCTCACGGCAGATAACCACGTCTCCGTCATTGATGACGGGCTCCATAGAGTTACCATTGATCGGGAAGGCGACAAAGCCGTCTCCGAACAGGTCGGGCAGGGAGAAGAACTGGGC
>JBGTHX010000369.1:0-2807 GCA_041746055.1 Lewinella sp.
ATCACGGAAGGCTGCGCCTACGGCGGCACCTGCCCCCTGCGCGGCTGTGACCCCAAGCTGGTACTCCACGCCGCCGCCGAGGCCATGCACCGGGTGGAGCGACTCTCGGGCAAGGGCTTCACCGGGAAGCCCGACTTCCGCTGGGCCGACCTCATGGCCTGGAAGCGCACCTTCACCGACCCCATCCCGGAGGCCAGCCGCCAAAAAATGGAGGAAGCCGGCCTGGCGGTCTACGACAGCTACGCCACCTTCGTGGACGAGCGAACGCTGGACCTCGGCGGGCAGCAGGTGACGGGTGATACCATCATCCTGGCCACCGGCATGCGCCCCGCCCCCCTGGACATTCCGGGGAACGAGCTGATGTACACCAGCGACGAATTCCTGGAAATGGAGGACCTCCCCGATGAAATGGTCATCGTGGGCGGGGGATACATCGGCACTGAGACCGCTCACATCTGCCACGCGTTGGGCTGCCGGATTACCCTGGTGGTTACCGAGAACGTCCCCCTCGACAAATTCGACCACGACCTGGCGGGTTTGCTGCGGCAGTCGGACGAAGCCCGCGGCATCACCTTCCACCTCAACAGCCGGGCCACCGCGGTGCGGCAGGACGGAGACCGCTTCGAAGTGGAGGTGGAAGACAGCGCCGGGCGTACCACCACCCTCACCACGGCGCGCGTCATTCACTGCGCCGGCCGGGTGCCCAATACCCAGGACCTACAGTTGGACCGCGCCGGCATCGAGACCGACAAGAAACATCGCATCTGCGTAGACGACCGCCTGCGCACCAATCTCCCCCACGTCTACGCCCTCGGCGACTGCGCCGATACGGGGCTTCCGCTTACGCCGGTGGGTACCTACGCCGCGGCGGTGCTCAGCGACAACCTCTTTAAGGGAAAGGAACGGAAGGTAGACTACTACCCCGTCCCCACCGTGGCCTTTTGCCTGCCCGGCATGGCTTCGGTGGGCATGACGGCCGACGAGGCCACCGCATCGGGCCGTAAGCTGCGCACCATTTATCAGGTCGCGACCGACTGGTACCACCCGCGGCACCTCAACGCGCCGGTCTTCGCGTTCAAGGTTTTCGTCGACAAGGACCGGGACGTGATCACCGGTGGTCACCTGCTAGGCCCTGGTGCCACCGAGCTCATCAATTTGCTGTACGTCGCCATCCGCCAGGAAATCCCGGTCGGGGAGCTGCAGCAGATGATCTTCGCCTACCCCACGGCGGCCTCCCTGGTGAAGTCGATCCTCGCGGCTTAAAAATGACCACATCCTATGTGAGGCACATCCTATGTGCGGCACATAGGATGTGCTCGGTACCTTCGCGGCCATGACCAACCCCGAGATCGCCGCACACTTCCGGGAACTGGGCAAGCTCATGGAGCTGCACGGTGACAACCCCTTTAAGATCCGCTCCTACACCAACGCATACAATAAACTGCGGAAGGACGACCGTGAGCTGGCGTCTCTCTCCGAAGCGGAATTGCAGGATCTCGAGGGCGTCGGCAAGGCCATTGCGGCCAAGATCCACGAGCTGGCCACTACCGGCAAAATGGAAACCCTCGAGAAGTGGCGCGCCCAAACCCCCGAAGGCATCCGCGAGATGTTGGGGATCAGCGGCTTCGGCCCTAAAAAGGTGAAGGCGGTGTGGGACGGGCTCGGCGTCACTACCGTCGGACAATTGCTCTACGCCATCAACGAGAACCGCCTGGTGGAGCTCAAGGGCTTCGGTCTCAAGACCCAGGAAAGCCTGAAACACAAGCTGGAATTCCTGCAGAAGAGCCGCGGCCGCTTTCACCACCGCACGCTTGCCCTCGCCGCCGAGGCCCTGCTCGAGCAACTGCGCCTCCGCTACCCCGAAGAGCGCTTCGAGACCACCGGGGCCCTGCGCCGCGGCTGCCCCACCCTTTCCGCCCTCGAGCTCATCACGACCCTGGCACCCGCGCCCGCCGCCACCCTGCCAGGCTTCACGGTGAAGAACAGTGACCCCGAACTGACCGAGGGGGAAGTGGACGAATTGCCCGTCAGGCTCTACCACTGCACCCGGGAAAACTTCGGGAGCAAGCAATTTCGCCGCACCGGAAACGCAGAATTCCTGCGGGCCTTCGTGGATCGCTTCCCGGACCGGGACTTCACGGGACTGCCCGAAGAAGCAGATGTTTTTGCGGGGGCGCAGGTGCCGGGGATCCCACCGGAGCTGCGGGAGGATGCCCGGGCGCTGGATCGGGCGGTAGATGATATGCTGCCCGAGCTGATCCGGGAATCCGACATCCGGGGGGTGGTCCACTCACACAGCACCTACAGCGACGGCATCCACTCCCTGCGGGAAATGGCGGAGGCGTCGCGCGACCGCGGCTACGAGTACCTGCTTATTACCGACCACTCCCAGGCCGCCTTTTACGCCAACGGCCTGAAGCCGGACCGGGTACGTGCCCAGTGGGCCGAGGTTGACGCCCTGAATGAGGAGTTGACCCCCTTCCGCATCCTGAAGGGCATCGAATGCGACATCCTTTCGGACGGTAGCCTGGATTACGACGAAGAATTACTCGCTGGTTTTGAGCTGGTCATTGCTTCGGTCCACAGCAACCTCAATATGGAGGAGGGGCGGGCCACGGAACGGCTGCTGGCGGCCATCGCCAACCCGCGCACCGATATTCTGGGGCACCCTACCGGCCGGTTGCTGCTGAGCCGGGGGGGTTATCCCATCGACCACCAACGGGTGATCGACGCCTGCGCGGAGCACGGCGTGGCCATCGAACTCAACGCCAATCCCTACCGCCTGGACCTCGACTGGTCGTGGAACC
>JBGTHX010000370.1:0-23404 GCA_041746055.1 Lewinella sp.
GCCTGTCGCTCCTCGAGGTACCAGTTCAGCAATCCCCCCACCGCGTCGATCGCGGCGTGCAGCAGTATCAGCGGCCACAGGGTACCGGTGCGGTAGAAGAAGAAGCCGAACAGCAAGGCCATGGCCACGATCTTGACCACGGCTTCACGCCCCTGGTAGAGATGCGCCAGCCCGAAGGAGACCGCCGGCAACACTAGGGTGAGTACGGTAGCCCAGCCGGTGTCCCCCAGTACTTCCCGCAGATAGGTGATGAGGAAGCCGCGGTACACGATCTCCTCCCCCACCCCGGCGCACATACACAGGAACAGGAAGGCCAGGTACTGAGCGGCCCCCACCGGGAGGAAGCCCAGCTTGCGGAACCGCTGGCGGGTCTCCCGCTGCCGCTCGGCGCTGCCCGCTTCGGAGTACAGGTCGAATCCGTACAACAGCATGAACCCCGCCACCACCCCTACCGCCAGGCGATCGTAGGGTTGAATCCCCCACCCGAGGCCGAGTTCCGCCAGGGGCCGGCCGGAAAAGTGCCATACGATTACTACCACCGCCGCCATCCCCAGCAGCAGCAAGCCATTACCGAAGTACAACCTGTATTTGAGCCCCTCGGGCCAGTAGGGCCGGCGCGCGACCGGCTTCCGGCGGGCGGCGAGCAGCAACAGCAGCGGGAGGACACCGCCGAGCAGGGCGAACAGGAGATGGAGGGCCAGGGTCACGGCGCAAAATACACTCCGGCCGTACCTTCGTCGGCTTTTAACCCTCTCACCCTACCCGGCGATTTGCAGACCGCGCTCCTCTTCAACCTGTTTGAATTCCGCACCGGCGTATGGCTGCCCAAAGCCTACCTGGTAGGTCTGGATGCGGCCGGAAGGCCTGCCGTAGTGCATCAGACGGCCCAGGAGGGGATGCTGGCCGTATACGGACTGGAGGTCACTCCCGCCCTCTCCCGGGCCCTGGAACTGACGGGCCTGCTCCGTGACAAGGCGGTAGCGGACCACTTCGCCTCCGGCTCCCGCCAGCGGCCCACCCTGGCGGGACTGGTCGCTCCCACCGCCAGGCAGCGCGACGAAGTACTGAGGTATATCCACGTCCGCACCGCGGAACTGCTGGACCTGTGCCGCCGGGAGGGCTATTTCCTGACGACCAACCTGGACGCCCGCGCTTCCCCCTACCCCCACCTTCTTTCTTTCGCCCCTTCCGACTGGCGGGCGAACATGTCCTTCGATCTGCGCGGGGAAGGTCTGGAATACCGACTCGTCCTGCTACTCCCTGACGGCACGGAGAAGCCGGTGCGCCACCTCGATCCCCGCATTCTGACGAACCGGCCGTCCCCGGGCTGGGTACAGATCGGCAGCCGCGTCGCCCGCCTGTCGGGTCTGCGCGGAGATGCCCTGCGGCCCTTCCTGACGCGGGACGTCGTATCCGTCCCGCCCGGCGAGGTCGGTCGCTACCTCCGGGAATTCGTGGCCCGGGCCGCCCGGCGGCTCCCGATCCGGGTATCGGGATTTGAGTACCGTAGCCTGGGTGAGCCTACCGCCCTCCGCCTGGGGGCGGAACCCCATCCCTTCACTGAAGTCTGGCACTTGCAGGCCACCGTGGAATACGACGATCACGCCTTCTCGTTCGGAGATCCAGACCCCGTGGCGGTCGACTACCGGGACCGGCCTCCCTTTTCCCTTACCCGTATCGTACGTGACCCGGCCGCGGAGGCCACCCTGCTCGCCCCCCTGCTTGCGCTCGGCCTGCAGCCGGCCGGGGAACGAAAGTCCCTGAGCATAAGCCAGGAACCGGCGCGCTACGACAACCTGGCCTGGCTGATCGAAAACCAACCGCGGATCGAGGCACTGGGCATCCGGATCACCGAGCCCGAAGAACAGGGCCGGTCTTTCGCCGGGGCCCGCGGGCGCCTGGAAGTGACCGTGAGTGACCGGGGGGACTGGCTCGACCTGCGCGGATCGGTCTACGCCGGGGAGCAGGGGATCGCCTTCTCGCGGCTGGTGGACCACCTGCGGCAGGGCGACCGCAGATTCCTGTTACCGGACGGACGCTGGTTCCTGATTCCGGAGGATTGGTTTGCCCGCTACGCTCCCGGGCTTTCCTTGTCCCGCACCGAAGGCGGCTCGGTACGGCTAGCCCGAAGCCATGCGCCGCTCCTGGCCGGAATGGGCCTGAAGCTGGAAGGGAACGAAGCATCATTTCCCCACCCTTCCGGGGAGTACCGCCCCGGTCCCGGCCTCCACGCCGAGCTGAGGCCGTACCAACTCGACGGAGCGCGCTGGCTGGTCCGGCACTACCACGACCGACTCGGCGCCTGCCTGGCCGACGATATGGGCCTCGGCAAAACCCTGCAGACGATTGCCGCCCTGGTATACGCGAAGGAGCAACTGGCCCAGACGGGGGACACCCCGGCGCTGGTGGCCCCGGATCTCTTCAGCGCCGGCAATTCGGACGAGACCTTCCTCCGCCCCCTGCGGTCGCTGATCGTTCTGCCGGCCTCCCTGGTCTACAACTGGATGCAGGAGCTGCGCAAATTCGCCCCGGCCCTCTCCGTCGTCGCCCATGTGGGCGTCAAGCGGGTAAGGGAATCCCGTGTCCTGCGACGCTACGACGTGATCCTCACCACCTACCAGACCGCGCTACGCGACGAGGACGTTTTGCGGGAAGTGGACCTGGAATACATCGTCCTGGACGAAAGCCAGCAGATCAAGAACCGCCAGAGCAAGGTGTTCCGTTCGCTGAACGCCCTACCCTCCCGTCACCGCGTCAGCCTGTCCGGCACGCCCATCGAGAACTCGCTGTCGGACCTGTGGTCCCAGATGCAATTCATCAATCCCGGACTCCTGCGAAGTTTCAATTTCTTCCGCAAGCACTTCATCCATCCCATCGAGCAACACGACGACACGGCCAGGAAGGAGCAGCTACGCGAATTAGTAGCCCCCTATCTCCTGCGCCGTACGAAGGCCGAAGTGGCCCCGGACCTGCCAGCGCTGGATACCCAGGTATTCTACTGCGAGATGACCCCGGCCCAGTCCAGACGCTACGAACAGGAGCGGTCTGCCGCCCGCAACGCGCTGCTGGGTATCGGCACGGCGGGGGCGGGGGGAGACTACAAACTGCGGGTTATCCAGGCGCTCACCCGCCTGCGGCAACTGGCCAACCACCCCGGCATCGCCGACCCGGGTTACGCACAGTCGAGCGGGAAATTCGATGAGGTGAGCAGGCAACTGGACACGCTGCGGCGGGCGGGACATAAAGTGCTGGTGTTCAGCAGTATGGTGCGCCACCTTGAGCGGTACCGCGACCGCATGCTTGAGGAAGGCCTCCCCTTCGCCTGGATCTCCGGATCGGTGCCCGCCGATGAGCGGGCGCGGGAGGTGGAGCGCTTCCAGGAGGACCCCGCGGTGCAGACTTTCTTCATCAGTATCCGCGCGGGCGGCACGGGGCTGAACCTCACGGCGGCCGACTACGTGTTCCTGCTCGACCCCTGGTGGAACCCCACCGTGGAGGACCAGGCTATCGCCCGGGCTCACCGTATCGGGCGGACGGGCAACGTATTCGCACGAAAGTTTCTCACCAAGGGTACACTGGAGGAGAAAATTCACTTGCTCCAGCAGCGAAAAAAAAGACTGGCCGACGAGATTATCGGCGGCGGCGCGACCTTCGATCTCGACCCGACGGAGATCGACTACATCCTCGGCTGATGGCTTTCCCCCGCAAGCATCTATTCCCTACCTTGCGCGCATGGACCCCAACCGCGAAATAGTGGAAGACGATCTCGAGCCCGACGATCCGCCGATTCTCGGGAACTGGAAAAATATGTACCTCGTGGTATTGGTTCTGCATACCCTGTTGATCATCGCATTCTACCTTATCTCCCGTGCCTACACGGTATAGCCGCCCGGGCGGTGTAAAGCATACGTATGAGTACCCTTGACTGGCTGGTTATGACCGGAACCCTGGCGGGGATCGTGATCTACGGGGTGTACAAGACCAGGCAGGTAGACAATGTCAAGAGTTATCTGCTGGGCGACCGCGACCTGAAGTGGTGGACCATCGGGCTCTCCGTAATGGCTACCCAGGCCAGCGCGGTAACCTTCCTGAGCACCCCCGGTCAGGCGTACAACGATGGCCTGGGCTTTGCCCAATTCTACTTCGGACTGCCGATCGCGATGGTGATCCTCTGCATCTTCGTACTGCCGATCTATTACCGACTTAAGGTCTATACCGCCTACGAATACCTCGAAGGCCGATTCGACCTGCGGGTACGGACGCTTACCGCGCTCCTCTTCCTCCTGCAGCGCGGGCTAGCGGCCGGCATCACGATCTACGCCCCGGCGATCGTGCTCTCGACCATTCTCGAGTGGTCGCTCAGCCTTACCATCGGCATCATTGGCGTAGTCGTTATATTCTATACCGTGGTGGGTGGCACCAAGGCCGTGTCGGTAACCCAGAAACAGCAGATGATCGTCATCCTGCTGGGCATGTTCGCCGCGGGCGTGGTGGTGGTAATGAAGCTCCCCCAGGGCCTGTCGTTCGGGGATGCCATCGGGGTGGCGGGGCACCTGGGCAAACTGCAAGTCGTGGACCTTGAATTCGATCTCAACGACCGCTATAACATCTGGTCGGCCCTGCTCGGGGGCACCTTCCTGTTTCTTTCGTACTTCGGCACGGACCAGTCGCAGGTGCAACGCTACCTGTCCGGCAAGAGCCTGAGTGAGAGCCGGCTGGGGCTGCTGTTCAATGGCATATTCAAGGTTCCGATGCAGTTTCTCGTCCTGCTGGTCGGGGTGTTGGTGTTTGTGTTCTTCCTCTTTACCACCCCGCCGGTCCACTTCAATTCCGCCAACCTCGATAAGCTGCGTACCTCGGAGTACGCCGGGGAGCTCACTCAGCTGGAAGAGCGCAATCAGGAGATCACCACGCGTAACCAGGCCGCTACCCTTGAACTGGTACAGGCCCTGCGGGCGGACGACGAGCCCGCCATCGCCACCGCCCGCGACCGAATCGAGGGCACCCTGGCCGAGCGCACCGCCGTCTCCAAATCCGTAGACGATCTCATTTCGGCTTACGACCCGGAACTGATCAAAGAGGACAGAGACTACGTTTTCATCACCTTTATCACGAATTACCTGCCGGTCGGGCTGGTGGGACTACTACTGGCGGTGATTTTTTCCGCGGCGATGTCGAGTACCAGTTCCGAACTGAACGCCCTGGCGACCACCAGCGTGATCGACATCTACCAGCGGTCGCTCGTCACGGGGCGCGACGACCATCATTATCTCAACGCCAGCAAATGGTTCACCATGGGCTGGGGGGCGATCGCCCTGTCATTCGCCGCCGTAGCTAACCTGTTCGACAACCTCATCCAGGCCGTGAACATCATCGGCTCCCTGTTTTACGGGGCGATCCTGGGGATTTTCGTGGTGGCCTTCTTCTTCAAACAGGTGGGGGGACGCGCCGTCTTTAAGGCCGCACTCCTGGGGCAGGCCTTCGTATCGGCCACCTTCGTCGCCAGCTGGCTGGAATACATCGATCTGGCCTTTCTCTGGCTGAACCTAATCGGCTGCGTGATTACCGTAGTCTTTGCGCTCTTGCTCGAGAGTTCGCAGGATGCGACCGCCGTGACGGTTCCCGAAAACGATCTCCTCTAACTACTCGATACCCCGATCATGAAGCCGCACTGGTTAATCGGCCTGGCCCTGCTCCCCGTCGGCTACGTGGCCCGTAAACTCCGGCAGGACCCACAATTCGGAGCCGGGCTACAGGAGATGAAGAGCCAGGACTACGAGGGCACGGCAGCCTGGAAGATGGGCCGATTCCGGAACCTGGACAAAACCCGTCTGCAGGAGGATTTTCGCAGTCTCCTCGGCGATCTGGTGGGCTACCTCAAGGCCAAAAATACCCAGCCCTCGGCCCCGCTGCCGGTCGCCGTGGCCAACGAGCTTGACCGGCCGGACCCCGCCGGCGATTACATCACCTGGTATGGCCACTCCGCCGTCCGGCTGGAAACTGGCGGTAAAACCATCCTGATCGACCCCATGCTCGGTGAATGGGTCGCTCCCGTTCCTTTCCTGGGACATCGCTTCCCCTATAAGGACTACCACCCGCTGGAGCAGCTGGGGGATATTGACCTTATCCTCTTCTCCCACGATCACTACGACCACCTCGACTACGATACCCTGATGGCGCTCCGGGACCGCACCCGGGCGTACCTGGTCCCCCTGGGTATCGGAGCTCACCTCCGCAGCTGGGGGGTCGAAGCGGAACGGATCACCGAGATCGACTGGTGGCAGACCGTTTCGATCGACGGAATCGCGTTCACCGCCACCCCCGCGCGCCACTTCAGTGGGCGCAGCCCATCTACCCGCAACAAGACGCTGTGGTGTGGTTTCGTGATCCAGACCCCCGATCACCGCATCTACTTCGGAGGGGACAGCGGCTACGGGCGCCACTTCCGGCAGATCGGAGAACGGTACGGCCCCTTCGACCTTACCCTGCTGGATTCCGGACAGTACCACGACCGCTGGAAGAACGTACATATGCAGCCGGAGGAAGCCCTCCGGGCCCACCACGAACTGCGGGGAAAGCGATTGCTGCCCATCCACTGGGGCGGTTTCAGTCTATCCGACCATGCCTGGTACGACCCCGTCGTGCGCATACTGACCGCCGACGTTCAGGGTTGCGTCATCACCCCCATGATCGGACAGCGCGTAGCGGTGGGCCAGGCCATCGCGTGTCAAGACCGGTGGTGGGAAGCGGTCGAACTGCTCCGGCAGGACAAGTAGCCGGTGAAGCCGACGGGGATTTTGTACCTTTGCGCGGTAAATTGACCCGATATGTTTGACAATCTCAGCGACCGCCTTGAAGGTGCCTTCAAATCACTGACCGGTGACAATAAGATCACCGAGATCAATGTCGCCACCAGCCTTAAAGAGATCCGCCGCGCCCTGGTGGCCGCCGACGTCAACTACAAGATCGCCAAGGAATTCACCGACAAAGTGAAGGAAAAGGCCCTCGGCACCGAGAACGTCCTCAAGGCCGTAAAGCCCGGTCAGTTGATGGTCAAGATCGTCCAGGACGAACTCACCGACCTGATGGGCGGGCAGTCCGTAGGTATCAACGTGAAGGGGGAGCCGGCCGTTGTCCTTATTGCCGGTCTCCAGGGCTCGGGTAAGACCACCTTCAGCGGTAAGCTCGCGCTGTACCTGAAGGAGAAGCGCAAACTGAAGGTATTGCTTACGGCCTGTGACGTCTACCGTCCCGCCGCTATCGACCAGCTGACCGTGCTGGCCGGCCAGGTAGGCGCGGAGATCTACAAGGAGCCCGAGAATAAGAACCCGGTGGAGATCGCCCTTAAGGCGATCGACCACGCACGCAAGAACAAGTTCGACGTCGTCATCGTGGATACCGCCGGCCGCCTTTCGGTCGACGAGAAGATGATGCAGGAGATCAGCGACGTGCGCCAGGCCATCAACCCCAACGAAAGCCTTTTCGTGGTGGACTCGATGACCGGTCAGGACGCGGTCAACACCGCCAAGGTCTTCAACTACCGCATCGATTACGACGGCGTGGTGCTCACCAAGCTGGACGGCGACACCCGCGGCGGTGCCGCGCTCTCGGTCAAGTACACCGTGGGCAAACCCATCAAATTCGTCAGCACCGGCGAGAAAATGGATGCCCTGGACGTCTTCTACCCCGACCGGATGGCCCAGCGCATCCTTGGCATGGGTGACATCATCTCCTTCGTGGAACGGGCCCAGGACCAGTTCGACGAGGAGGAGGCCAAGCGCCTCGAGAAGAAGATGAAGAAGAACAAGTTCGACTTCAACGACTTCCTCAGCCAGCTGGCCCAGCTGAAGCGCATGGGCGACATGAAGAGCCTGCTCAACATGATACCGGGTATGTCCAAGGCGATGAAGAACATCGACATCGACGACAGCGCCTTCTCCCGCGTGGAAGCCATCATCTACAGCATGACCCCCGAAGAGCGCTCGAGCCCCGAATTACTCAACCTGAGCCGCAAGAAGCGGATCGCCCGAGGCTGCGGGCAGGGCATGGAAGATGTCAACCGCTTTATCAAGCAGTTTGACCAAATGCGGAAGATGATGCACAAACTGTCAAACAACCCCATGATGGCCCAAATGGGGGGAAATTTCCGGGCGAAGCGCTAGGCTTTCAGTTTTTTTTGTCGTCTTTCCTTATCGGTCTCCCCGTTTGGTGGCCTGATGTGACAGCCCTAAGCAGTTGGCGATGAGGGGGCTACGTTCAGGTGTATCCGTCAGGTGCAGTATGCCCCGGGCAAGCCTCCGCCCGTGACGGCATTACGGGTAGCAGCCCATAAAATAATCGCTCCGGACACCCGTTTTATGGGCAGATTTCTGCAAATGTGGAATCCGGTTACCAAGCATTTGCGCCGGTAACCTTGTGTTTGTTCATAGTGTCTCTCTAGTGTCGGTGCTCTTCCACATGGGATTTTTATCCTGGCAAGAGCACCGACTCCACTAAACCTGGCACCGCCTATAGAGCGGGAGAAGAAAACCAGGTCTACGACAATCAGATCGTCACATGAGTAGTATAGGGCTCACGCTCCCTCTTTCCCTCCGGGTGAGAGACCCAAGAAATACCGAACGGTGGCTAGTAGCCTATATAAGGCCACCTTCGTTTTTTATGTTTTGTTCATAGTGTCTCTAGCGTCGGTACCCTTCTCCCCCGCACGTCCATATTTGGATAGTATGTGCCAAAAGAAAGGGTACCGGCTCCACTATTTCGGCGCCCAGAGTGCGCCGATCCCCGCTGCCCACAGCTGACGGTTCACTTCGGTCACCCGCTCGTCGCGGAGCTTAACCCCCTGCTGCTTAAGCGTTTCCCACCGGCTTTCCATCTCCCGCATTTGCTCGCGCGTGGGCTCATTCACCCGGGGCAGACCGCTCTCGGCGTGATTCAGGACGAACATGAAGTTGGCAGAGAACTTGTTGGGAAAGTTTTCGACGTCGTCGTAGGCCTGGGATTTGCGCTGCACCATTTTCTCGTCCCAGGCCTTCAGATCGGCAAGCAGGGATTGAGCGGCGGAGTAGGCTTCCGGATGGGCCTCTTTGTCCAGTTGACCGCTAAGCTTTTCCAGTTGCTCCTGAATCGCCAGCAGGTCATTGACGAGGCCGTGCATCTCATTCACCCGGTTCTCTCCCGCCTGCATGAATTCCGTGTAGTCGGCATAGTCCGCCGTGGTAAGCCCATAACGGGGGTTCTCCTCTATCGTAAGCTCAGTTTTGGCGTCGATACCGGGTCCGTCCAGGATTGCGGTATAGTCACCCGGCGCCACGCGGTGACCGCGGAAGCTGCCCTCGATGTACGCGGAGGGGGCTCCCTTCAGGGGCTCCGTGCGCATATCCCACACGAAGCGGTTCAGCCCCTCCTTAGCGGGCAGCACCGCCCGGGCGGGCGGACCGCCGGGGTACGCCGTTTCCTTTTCGTCCTTGACACTGCTTACGGTGCGAACCACGGTACCGGCGGCGTCGCGTATCGAGAGCGTAAGGCCCGTGGAATCCGGAGCCGCGGGCAAATAGTAGTATATCCCTATCCCCGCCGCTGGGTTAGCACCCTCCAGGGGCTGGGTGCCATCAAAATCCGCCGAGTTTCCGTCGAGCGGGCTCCCGCCGCCTCCGATCACCGCGGGAGCGGGCGTGAAGACGGTGGCGCTTGCAGCGGATCCCTCGTATTGCCGCACCAACTCCAGGTCATCCAATACCCAGAAGGCCCGGCCGGAAGTAGCTACGATGAGGTCGTCGTGGTCGATCTTGAGGTCGGTGATCGGAGTTACCGGCAGGTTCAGGTTGAAGCGTTGCCACTGTTGGCCTCCGCTGAAGGAAACGTACAACCCCAGCTCGGTACCGGCGAAGAGCAGCTCCTTGCGCACGGGGTCCTGTCGCACCACCCGCGTATAGGCATCGCGCGGCAGGTCGCCGGTGATCTCCGTCCAGCTTTTGCCGTAGTCGGTGGTCTTCATCAGGCGCGGCGTGTGGTCGTTCCACTTATATCGGGTAGTAGCAATGAAGGCAGTACCCGCATCGTAGGGGGAAACGTCGATGGCATTCACCAGTGTTTCTCCCTGCCCGGCGGGGGTCACGTCGGTCCAGTTTTCACCGTAATCCCGGGTGAGCTGCACCTTGCCGTCGTCGGTACCCACCCACAGGATGCCCGCCTCGTGCGGAGAATCCGTGACGTAGGTAATGGTGCCGTAATTCTCGGCGCCCACGGCTTCGTTGGTGTAGGGTCCGCCGCCGTTGCCCTGCTTATCGTCCTGGTTACGGGTAAGGTCGGGGCTGGCCTCTTCCCAGGTCTGTCCGAGGTCGCGGGTGCGCAGCAGGTGCTGGGAGGCGTGGTAGTAGGTGTTCGGCGACTCGTGTCGCGACCAGATGATGGGCGCGTTCCAGTTGAAGCGGTATTTCATGTCGCGGGAGGGAAGGCCCAGGTACTGGATCGGCGCGGCCATGACGTTGGTACTGGCGTGGGCTTCGTTGTCGAGTACCTCGATGGTGCCCAGGTAGCTGCCACCGAGTACGTAGCGGGGATCGTCCGGGTCGAAGGCCAGGAAGGCACTCTCCCCGCCCGCGGAGGGCTCCCAGTCGGAACCGGTGATGCCGCCGCCGTCCATCACCCGGCTGGCAATGTTGACGGAGGTATTGTCCTGCTGTCCGCCGTAGATGTGGTAGGGAAACTGGTTGTCGGTGTTGATACGGTAGAACTGACCGGTGGGCATGTTATCCTGGGTGGACCAGGTCTCTCCGTAATTGAAGCTGATGGCCGCGCCGCCGTCGTTGGCGATGCAGAGGTTCCGTGGGTTATCGGGATTGATCCAGATATCGTGGAAATCGCCGTGGGTGCCCGAGAGCTCCTCCCAGCTGTTGCCGCCGTCGATGGAACGAAGGGCATCGGCCGTCATGACGTAGACCACGTCGGCGTCGGTGGGGTCGACGAAAACCTCCAGGTAGTACCAGGCGCGCTGGACGAGGCGGTGGTCCTTGCTCACCCGGGACCACGTGGCACCCGCGTCCCCGCTGAAGAAGAGTCCGCCCTTCTCCTGGTTGGAGTCGCTTTCGATGAGGGCGTAGACCTTATCGGGATCGGACTGGGCCACGCAAATCGACATTTTGCCCTTCTCCTCCGGTAGTCCTTCGGTCAGTTCCGTCCAGTTGTCGCCGCCGTCCTCCGATTTGTACAGGCCGCTGCCGGGGCCGCCGCTCACCACCTGCCAGGGTAGCCGCTGGTGCTCCCACATGGCGGCGTAAAGGACATCGGGATTGCTGTTATCCATGGTCAGCTCGGCGGCGCCGGTGAGGTCGTTCACGTAGAGCAACTTGTCCCAGTTCTGTCCGCCGTCGGTGGAGCGGTATACGCCGCGTTCCTCGTTGGGACCGTACAGCTGACCCTGAGCGGCGACGTACACGACGTCGGGATCCGTGGGATGCACCACAATGCGCGAGATGTGCTGGGTTTCCTTCAGGCCGAGGTGCTTCCAGGTTTTCCCGGCGTCGTTGGAGCGGTACACGCCGTCGCCGTGGGAGGTCATGACCCCCCGGGGGGCGTGCTCGCCCATGCCGATGTAGACCACGCGGGGATGGCTCGGGGACACCGCCACGGCTCCCACCGAGCCGGTGCCCACGAAGCCGTCGGTGACATTTTTCCACCGTTGCCCGGCATCCGTGGTCTTCCACACCCCACCGCCGGTGGTACCCATATAGTAGGTCATGGGATCGCCCGGCACGCCGCTGGCAGTCACCGAACGGCCACCACGGAAGGGGCCGATGTTGCGGTACTTGAGCGGGGCGAAGAAGCGGGTGAGCTCCGAGGTATCAATCGGGGCCTGAGCGAACAGGGTGGTAGATACAGCCAGTAGTATTAGGGGGGTCAGAAAGCGCATCGCGGTGGTTTAAGTCGACAATGTAAGGCGGCGTGCGGCACCCCGGAAGGACGGGTTCGCTTATTTTGCACTATGCTCATCGACGCCCACCAACACTTCTGGCACTTCGATCCGGTGCGCGACGCCTGGATCGATGATTCCATGACGGACATCCGCCGTGATTTCCTGCCCGCAGACCTGGAGCCCGAGTTGCGGGCAGCCGGCATCAGCGGTTGCGTGGCCGTGCAGGCAAGCGAGTCGCTGGAGGAAACGGAATTCCTGCTGGCGCTCGCCCGGGACCATGATTTCATCCGCGGCGTGGTGGGCTGGGTCGACCTGCGCGGCCCGGAGGTTACCCGACAACTCGGGCGCTTCTCCCGGGAGCCGGCCTTCGTAGGGGTGCGCCACGTAGCTCAGGGTCAACTGCCCGGCTTCTTCCTGGACCGCGATTTCCAGGCGGGGATCCGCCAACTGGCCGGCTACGACCTGACCTACGATATTCTCATTTTCCGCAACCAGCTCACGGAAGCGCGCCAACTGGCGGAGGCCTTTCCCGATCAGGCCTTCGTACTCGACCACCTCGCCAAACCGCGGGCGGACGGGCGGGTCGAACCCGCCTGGGAGGATGCCCTCCGGGCCCTGGCCGAACGGCCGAACGTAAGCTGCAAACTGTCCGGGCTGGTAACCGAGGCACCGGACTACGCCTGGTCGTACGAGACGCTCCTGCCGTACGTCGAAATTGCGCTGGATGCCTTCGGCCCGCGTCGCCTTCTTTACGGTTCGGACTGGCCCGTATGCCGCGTGGCGGCCACGTACTCCGGCCAGCTCGAGGTGTACCGGCGCGCCCTCGCGGGGCTACCGCAGTCCGACCGGGAGCTGATCTTCGGCGGCAACGCGGAACGGATCTACGGACTGAGCCGCGACGAATAGCCGGCGTTAACTAGATTGGGCGGAGAAAGTTACCGACGCAGCATGAAGTACACCCCTCTCCACGGCCTGGCCCTTCTACTGGCCCTCGGCACCTGCGCGCCGCCGCCGCCCGACGCCCCCGCCCCCTTCGGAGCCGTTCCGTCTGAGGCCCAACTCGAGTGGCAGCAGATGGAGACCAATGCCTTCCTCCACTTCACCACCAATACCTTCACGGGCAAGGAGTGGGGCTACGGCGACGAAAGTCCGGAGATCTTCAATCCCTCCGAGCTCGACGTAGACCAGTGGATCTCCACGCTGGCGGATGCCGGTTTCAAGGGGGTGGTGCTGACCTGCAAGCACCACGACGGCTTCACCCTCTGGCCGAGTGAGCACACCGACCACTCCGTGGAAGGCAGCCCCTGGGAAGACGGGCAGGGGGACATCGTAGGCCTGGTGGAGCAGGCCTGCCGGCGCCACGGCCTGAAGTTCGGGGTCTACCTGTCGCCCTGGGACCGCAACCGCGCCGACTACGGCACCCCCGCCTACCTCACCTACTACCGCAACCAGCTGACCGAACTCTTCGAGCGCTACGGGCCCATCTTCGAAATGTGGTTCGACGGGGCCAACGGCGGCGACGGCTACTACGGCGGCGCCCGGGAACAACGCAGCATCGACGGGCGGCACTACTACGACTGGCCCACCACCCTGGCCATGGTGCGGGAATTGCAGCCCGACAGTAGCACCATCATCTTCAGCGACGCGGGCCCCGATATCCGCTGGGTGGGCAACGAGCGCGGCTACGTAGGTGACCCCAACTGGAACACCATCGACCCTGACACCCTCTATGCGGGCAAGGGCGGCATCGAAGATCTCCTCAATCACGGCACCCCGGGCGCTGACACCTGGATGCCCGCCGAGGTGGACGTGTCGATCCGCCCGGGCTGGTTCTACCACGCCGAGCAGGACAGCCTGGTGAAGTCGCCCCGCGAGCTCTTCGACATCTACCTCACCTCCGTGGGCCGGGGCTCCCAGCTCCTGCTCAACGTGCCACCCGACCGCCGCGGCCTGATCCACGAAAAGGACGTCGCCTCGCTGCTCGGCTGGCGGCGGATGATCGACTCCACCTTTGCCATTAACCTGGCCACGGGAGCGAGCGCGGCGGGCGAGGCCTACCGCGGGATGCACGACGCCTATGCCCCGGGGCAGGTGCTGGACGAAGATCCCGATACCTACTGGGCTACGGAGGATGGCGCGACCACCGGTTCCTTCACCATCGATCTGCCGGAAAGCGCCGAGGTCGGCTACGTGGTGCTACAGGAACCCATCCAGCTCGGACAACGGGTGGCTGCTTTCCGCGTCACCGCCCGGGTCGACGGGGAGGAGCGGGAGATCGGCAGCGGTGCAACCATCGGCTATAAGCGAATTCTCCCCGTGGATCGGGTACGCACGGACCGGATCTCGATCGAGGTGACCGATGCCCTGGCCCCGCCGCTGCTCTCGAAGGTCGCGGTCTACTGACCGCGGCCGTCAATACCCGCGGCCCAGGTTGACCACGTACTCCAGAGACTGTGCGGCGCGGTACCGCCGCAGGTTATGCAGGAAGCGATCCACAAGACGCCGGTGCTCGTTGTCCGCCCCGCCGGCGCTGTGCTGGGTGAGGAGGGTACGGGGGGCCGTCCACAGCGGGTCGTCAGCTGGCAGTGGTTCGCGGGCGGTAACGTCCAGGACGGCGCCGCGCAGCCGGTCCGCGTGCAGCATTGCGAGCAGGGTGACTTCGTCGATCAGGCTGCCGCGGCCCACGTTGACCAGGATGCAGTTGGGGGACAGCAATTGCATCCTCCGGGCATCGAAGAGTTGAATCGTCTCCTCCGTTTCCGGCAGGGCAGCCACCACCACGTCAGCGTGCGGGAGCCGCTCGTCCAGTGCTTCGGGGGTGTCGAAATCAGCTCCCCCGCGTCGGCCCATCGTCTCTACGCTACAGCTGAATCCACCCAGCAACTGCCGGAAGGTGCCGCCGATTGAGCCATGGCCCAGGATGAGTACGCGCTTTCCGGAGAGGGTGCCGAGCTCCGGTCTGATGGCCGCGCCGCGCCAGTGCACCCGTGACTTGTCTTCGACAAAAGTGGGAATCTCCCGCAGCAGCGCCAGTATGCCGGCCAGGGCCGTTTCCGCCACCGGCGTGCCGAAGATGCCGGCACTGTTCGTGATCGTGAAGGACAGTTCCCGTCCGGCCAGCGCGCTGTAGGGCGTAAAGCCGGCCGAGGAGAGCTGCACCCACCGCAGGTCCGGCGCATCGGACAGCCAGTCCACGGGCACATTGCCGAAGATGATTTCCGCACCCCGGGCCGCGGACGCGCGGTCCGCTGGGCGCAGCTCCTGCTCCAGGGTGAGTTCCTCGCCGGGGACCTCCTGGCGCAGGTAGGCGAGTTCGGCGGGGGGCAGGGGTAATTTCACGTAGATCATAGGACAGGGGCGGGGGCGCAGGTGCTGGGGCGGGTTAATTCCAGCTTTCGATCGCCCGGCGAGGTCACGGTCTTGGAGAGCGGGCTTCCGCTTCCCTGCCCCGTTAGACCGAAGGGAGTACACACACCCGGGAGAATCAGCAGGAGGATGGCCGGGCCAAACGAGAGGGAGAAGGATCGTTTCATGATAGGCTGTTATATACGCTTAGTGCAGCAGCTAGTAAGTATCGGGTTTATTCGGCGGATGTTCCGGGAGTAAGGGTGACCGGACCGGCCAGGCCGGAGGGTACGGGCGACCAGCGCACCGCGCTGAAGACGCCCTGGGGCCCGCGGTTCTGCAGGAGGTGGGCCGGGAAATTGGTGTTGTAGAATTTTTTCCAGTGTACCCCCTGCCGGTCCAGCCCGATGATGCGATTGACCATGCGGTTGGAGACCTCTACGCTGAGCTCGTTGTCGTCGGCGAAGCGGTCGGCGGGAATGTCCAGGTGGTAGGTCGGCCCGATCAGGGTACCCAGCACCACTCCATTCAGCGTGACGCGGGCGGTTTCAAATACCTCGCCGAGATCGAGCCGGTAGTACGTCGCCGTTGTAGTTGGGCGGGAGAAGGAGATCCGGTACTGCCCGGTACCGGAAAAGTACTGGTAGTCCGGGCTTAGCTCCCGGCTCCACGGCCGTACGCGCCGCAGTTCCAGCGATTCAGGCAGCTTCTCTCCTCCGGCACTGAATTCCAGTTGCCAGGGCCCCCATAGTGGTTCGGGAGTTCCAGTGGGCTCGAAGTAGGGCCAGGGCGTCACCTCCGCTTCACCGGGCCCGACCCATACCAGCAGGCTACCGCCGCGGGGAATTTGGAGGCGTACTCCGCTTCTCCCCCCTTCGTTCGCGACCCGTTGTGCCTGCCCCCTTTGCCCGGTCATCGGGTCGTAGAGTACGGCGGCAGACCCATCGGCGGTGACGCTAACCGGTCCGTCTACGTCATGTTGGGACTGGTTGGCGATGAAGTACAGCGTGCCCCCGGCGTAGGAGCGGCGCGTAAAGGTCAGTCCCAGCGCCACCATCGGCTCCGCCCGGATACCGGCCTCCGACAGGGCGTTCAGTGGGTCATGGGCAACGATCACCCTTCCCTGACCGAGCGGTGCCATCCGCTCCCCGTCCTCCCCGGTGAAGGACAGATCAGCCAGTAACCGTCGCAGGGTATCCTGCCGCTGTTCCCACCGGAAGCTACCCGGTACGGTGGCCGGAAGCGACTGCTCAAAAATGACGGTAGCTCCGGCGCTAGCCAGGTCGATCAGGGCACGTAGGGTAGGCAGCGAAAAGTATTCCGTGCGGGGCACCACCACCGTCTGGTAAGTAGCGCCCGCCGTGCGGATGCCCTTTCCGTAGGTGGTGGCCTGCAACTGCCGATCCGAGATCAGATCGAACGCGAAACCGCTCTCCAGTAGTTCCTCTCCCAGCAGGGCGACCGGCGTGGAGTCCAGGGCCGGTCCGTGACCGTCAAAGTGCTGCAGCAATTCCGGTGCGGGAGTAGCGAAGCGGTCGTACAGGGGGAAGTAGAGCAGCACGTCATTGTCCGGACTACCCCGCTGGAGGAGGGATTGGGCACGGGCCACGTACGCATGTACGGACTTTAAGTCCTCCCACATCGGGTTGCGGTCGTTCATATGGAGGGCGGCATAGAATAGCCGGCCCGGGTAGGGGTCTTCCGCCGGGCTGTAGGCATTACCGTGGTAGACCAGGTGATTGACCCCATTGACAAGGTAGTTGTCCACGTTCGCCTTCAGGTCGGCGGCGGTGGACACGAAGTGTTCCCCCAGCCAGGTTGCCACCTCGGCACTGATGAGGGGCTTACCCGCTACGTGGCCGGCCGAGCTGGCAAAGCGGATGCGGAGATCTTCCGTCCCTTCGGTCTCGGGGATGTCGGAGGCCGCGTAGAGGTCGAGGATACTCGCCGGGGAGCCGTGGGACTGGTTCCGCACCAGCGCACCCGCTTCGTGTGCCCAGTCTCTCCAGTGAGCGGTAAAGTTGTCGAGGAGCAGGTCGGAGATCGTCTCCCGAAAGTCCGAAAGCACGCGGGGCTCTACGCTATTCCATTCCTCCGCCAGCAGCCCGGGCAGGTGGTCCCGCAGGTCATAGCCCCGCCTTGCGGCAAAGCTATCGAGCAGACCGGGCGTCCAGTTAGCCTGTCCGCGCGCGTCGTCTACCTCATAACTGTCGTTGAAGAAGGCGCGCAGGCCCATCGGCTGCTGCCCGGCAAAGGCATCCGTAAAGCGCGCCAGATAATGATCGATCGCCGGGGCCGAGAAGTGGTCGATGACGTAACCCTCGCCTCCCGGGGCGGCGCGTTCCACCATTTTACCATGCAATCCACTGTAGAGCGCAAAGACTTTCCAGCCGTCCGACGGAGCGGCCCAGTCCAGCCGACCTGCCGCATCCACCCGGTCCGTCACGTCAAGCGCGGGCCCGGAAGCGGGCACCGCCACTACGCTCACCGGCGTCAGTACGTCTCCGAAACGGAGCTGGTCCACGGCAAGTGCCTGTAGGTCCTCGTTGCGGGCGTAGGTTTGCTCGAGGTCAGCGGTCGTCAGCGGTGGCTGCTCTTCCAGTAGGCTATCCACGTCAATGTACCCGATCGGCACACCGGTGGCTTCCGATGCACGGTAAAGGAGCAGCGGAATATTTTCCATCCGGCGCAGTATGGGGGCCTGATCGTATCGCAGCAGGGTATCCAGCCGCTCCCCCTCCGATAAGGCATAGCTCTTCCACGCCAGGTACTTACTGGCATCCTCCTCCTCCACCCAGGGACCGCCGAACGGCCATCCGGTACCGGTGGCCATATCTACCTGCAGGCCCAGCCGCTCCGCTTCCTCCAGGGTATGGCCGAGGAGGGTCATCCAGTCTTCGGACAGGTAGGTCACGAAGTCAGCTTCTTCCCCGATCACGCCGAAGATGGGGGTCAGCTCCACGCCACCGAAGCCGGCATCCCGCAGGGTTGTGAGTTGGGCGGTGATTCCCTGCGGAGTAACGGCGCTGCCGTGCCACCACCAGCGGGTCCACACGCGGTTCTCGCCGTCGATGGCGGGCCAGTCGGGGGCGGACTGCGCCGCCAAGCCCGGCAGAAAGCCGGTAGCCAGGCAGCAAAAGAGTAGGAATCTAACTTGTGGTATCATCTGGTGAGTGCAAGGAGTACGGTTATCGCTTGCCCGCGGTAGGCCCGGTGAAGCTGTCGGTGCCCCATACCGGCACCTCCTGCCGCCGCTGCAGCACCAGGTGGTAGGTATGGATGTCCGGGAGTTCAACAGTCGCCGCCAACGATTGGCAGCATAAATAACCAGCATGGGGTACAGGTCGGGGGCGGGAAGCATGATCGGGGGCTGAAAGCGGCCCATAATATAGGACTAGGATGCACTTCCGCGGGGACTCCCGCCCGGTATCAGGGCTCCAACTGGAAAATACGCTTGAGGGGCACCCACTTCTGCCCGCCCGTTGCAAAAGGCAGGCGACGCTGCAATGTATCCATCAGGGCTTCCCAGCGCACCACCGTAGGGTCAGCGGCATCAGCTGCCGCCTTGGCCGCGGCATCGAAGCGATCTCCCGTCTCCATGACCATCATCAGCCGGTTACCGGCGCGGAAGATCTCCATCTGCCGGATGTCGGCTTTCCGGATGGAGTCCAGCACTTCGGGCCACACCGCCCCCGGGGCATGCCAGTCCCCGTAGGCGGTAATGGCTTCGGCGTCATCTTTGAGGTCGCAGAGCAAGTAGTGGGTCATAGGATCAAATTAGAGACGGGCAAAATACCCGTGTGTGGGAGTTGTTGAAGTAATTCCGACTGAGGCCTTAAGGTAGTATGTGACCCATTCAAATAATTTCGTCTGAGTGTAGTCGGTTACCTACCGATTCCCGGGAAGAAGGGAGAGTGAGGATGTCCTGACCCAATTTCGTATCTTGATTTTTTATATTTGACACCCATGAAAAAACCGCCCGGGTGAATCGCCCTTTAGCGCGTCGCCAGGTCCCCACGATACATTGTTTTACAGTATGTATTTTAGTAAAGCCCCGGCCTGTTATGGCCGGGGCTTCGTTGAAAAAAATCTTTGATTTGCATAATAAGCGAACAATGCCTACTTTTGCTACGTAACACTATTAGAACAATCACACCACAAAACGCTATTGCGTCGTGAAGTGACCGCCCTTATTAGCGTGGCTCATTTCCTCCCCTTCCATGAATTGATGTTTTTTGAGGTCCCCCTGATTCGAACCCCCGTTCGATCTCCCCGCCCTTTTCGGCCTGGCAGCTTTGTGACCTGACTACTGCGCTCCTTTTGGACCGCTCTGCTTTTGCTTACGTCTGAACACTAAATGAACAACATGAAAATTTCCCACCTCCCCCTGCTATTCCTGTTTTTTGTCGGCACCGTTTCCTGCTATCCAGACACGGCCGAGGTAGTCACCTACCGCCTCGACGGTGCCTGGCAGCTCGAGTCCGCCACCGGATCGGGGCAGAACGTGACCCACTACGACGGCAGCGAGTACCCCGCTACCTTCAGTATGCGCACCGTAACGCCCACCGATTACGTCCTCACCTTCACGCCCCAGGGCCGGGTATACAGTACCGGTACGTTCACCGAGGAAGTCACTGGCACCTTCCAGGGACGCACCTCCACCCGCACCGTAGACAACGCAAACATCCTGGGCGCCGGAGTGTGGAAGCTGGAAGGCAGCAGGCTGCAACTCGGCTCCGACAGTCCCGAAGAGATGCAGATGAAGATCATCACCCTTACCGATACCGATCTCGTGCTGGAGTACACCAACTCCTTCTCCACTACCAAGAATGGTAACCGGGTGGAAGAGCAGCAGCGGGTGACTTACGTCCTCGTGCGCTCCGCCAGTTAGAGCTTGGGAATTGGCTAAGCAATGCGGTGAGCAAAAAAAATCCCCGCCGGACGAAATGTCCGGCGGGGATTTCCAATTTATGAAGTCTGCAACTATTCTGCCGGCTCCTCGGTAGCCAGTTCGGCTTCCTCGGCGGCGCGTGCAGCGGCTTCTTCTTCGGCGAAAGCGGCCTGCCGGGTTTCCCAGGCTTCCTGCTGCTCCTTCGTGGTGACAAAGAGGCGGTCGTAGCGGCGCATGCCGGTACCGGCGGGGATCCGCTTACCGACGATGACGTTCTCCTTCAGACCTTCCAGGTAGTCGCGCTTGGCGGCGATGGCGGCGGTGGAGAGCACCTTGGTCGTCTCCTGGAAGGAGGCGGCGCTAATCCAGCTCGGCGTACCGAGGCTCGACTTGGTGATACCCTGCAGCAGCGGGAAGCTGGTAGCGGCCTGGGCGTCGCGGTAGGCTACGCCCTTAAGGTCGTTCCGCTTCAGGTAGCTGTTCTCCTCGCGCACCTGGCGCATGGTGACGATCTGTCCTTCCTTGAGCTTCTCACTCTCACCGGCGTCGGTGATGACCTTCTTGTCGAAGATCCAGTCATTCTGCTCGAAGAATTCGTAGCGCTCCACGGCCTCTCCCTCGAGGAAGCTGGTATCGCCGCTGTCCACGATCTGCACCCGGCGCATCATCTGGCGGACGATGGACTCGATGTGCTTATTGTTGATCGTGATACCCTGCGAGCGGTACACCTCCTGTACACCGTTGACCAAATGGGTCTGTACGGCAAAGGGTCCTTTAATGTCCAGAATATCGCGGGGAGCGACGGCACCGTCGGATAGCGGCATACCGGCCCGCACGAAATCCTGGTCCTGGACGAGGATGTGCTTGCTGAGGTTGATCAGGTACTTGCGCTTCTGGCCATCCTTCGCTTCTACGATCAGTTCGCGGTTACCGCGCTTGATCTTCTTGGAGAAGGTGACCACGCCGTCGATCTCGGAGACTACGGCCGGGTTACTCGGGTTACGGGCCTCGAAGAGCTCCGTTACCCGGGGCAGACCGCCGGTGATATCCGCGATCTTACCCAGCTTCCGGGGGATCTTGACGATCTTCTCGCCAATGGCCACTTCGGCACCGTCCTCGATGCTTATGTAGGCACCGACGGGCAGGTTATAGCTGCGCAGTTCCTCACCGTCCTTGCTGTGGATGCTGATGGTAGGGATCTTCTTCCGGTCGCGGGTTTCCATGACTACCTTCTCTTCGAAGCCGGTCTGGTCGTCGCGCTCGGTGCGGAAGGTCACGCCTTCATCGATGTCCGTAAAGCGGGCCACACCCTTGAATTCGGAGATGATCACCGCGTTGTAGGGGTCCCACTCCACGATCACGTCACCCTTCTTGATGTTCTGGCTGTCCTTCACGTGGATGGTACCTCCGTAGGGAAGGTGGTGGGTAGCGTACACTTTGCTGGTCTCGGGATCGACGATCTTGACCTCGCCGGAACGGGACAGGACTACGTCCTGCTTGTCGCCCATGTCGTTCTCCGCCGTTACGATGCGCACGCCGTCGAAGACGAGCTTACCGTTGAATTTCGAGACGAGCTCGCTTTCCTGACGGGTTACCGACGCAATACCACCGACGTGGAAGGTCCGCAGCGTCAGCTGGGTACCGGGTTCCCCGATCGACTGGGCGGCGATGATGCCGACCGCGTCGCCGATCTCGGCCTGGCGGCCGGTGGCGAGGTTCTTGCCGTAGCACTTGGCGCAGACGCCCCGCTTGATCTCACAGGTGAGTACGGAACGGATGGTCACCTCTTCGATACCCTCGTCGTCAATGTACTTGGCGTTGCGGTCATCGATGTACTCGTCGGCCTTCACGATCACCTCATCGGTGACGGGGTGTACGATATCGTGGAGGGCGAAGCGGCCGGCAATGCGGCTCGTCAGGCTTTCCACGACCTTATCGTTCTCCTTCAGGGCGGAGGTATCGATGCCCCGCAGGGTTTCACAGTCATTTTCCATGACCACGACATCCTGGGCAACGTCGACGAGACGACGCGTCAGGTAACCGGCGTCGGCCGTCTTCAGAGCCGTATCCGCCAGACCCTTACGGGCACCGTGGGTGGAGATGAAGTATTCGAGTACGGAGAGTCCGTCGACGAAGTTGGAGAGGATCGGGTTCTCGATAACGGCCGGGCCGCTGTCGTTCGATTTCTTCGGCTTCGCCATCAGGCCCCGCAGACCGCAGAGCTGCTTGATCTGCTGGGTGGAACCCCGGGCACCGGAGTCCAGCATCATGTACACGGAGTTGAAGCCCTGCTTGTGCGTGGCCAGCTCCTGCATGAGCGTGTTGGTGATCTGGTTATCCGCGTACGTCCATTTGTCGATGATCTGGTTGTAGCGCTCGTTATTGGTGATCAAACCCATGTTGAAGTTGTCCATCACCTCATCCACTTCCGTGCGGGCCTGGGCCAGCACGTCCTGCTTGACGGAGGGCGAGATCAGGTCACCGAGGTTGAAGGACAGACCGCCCTTGAACGCCCAGGTAAAGCCCATATCCTTGATCTTGTCGAGGAAGGTAGCGGTCACCGCGAAGTTGGACCGCTCGAGGATGTCGGCAATGACCAGCTTCAGGTTCTTCTTGGTCAGCAGTACGTTTTGGAAGGGCATGCCCTCAGGAACGGTGGCGTTAAACATCACCCGACCCGTGGTGGTCTCGATCAGCTTTTGCTTCAGCGAGCCGTCTTCCTGCTCCATGGGAACGCGGCAGTGGATCACGGCGTGCAGGTCCAGTTTGCCCTCGTTGTAGGCGATCATCACCTCTTCCGAGCTGTAGAACTTGCGGCCTTCACCCTTCACTTTCACGTCGCCTTCACTGCGGCGCTGCTTGGTGATGTAGTACAGACCGAGTACCATGTCCTGGCTGGGCAGGGTCACGGGCGTACCGTTCTGGGGGTTGAGCATGTTGTGGGCCGACAGCATCAGCACCTGCGCCTCCAGGATAGCGGCCTGGCTGAGGGGCACGTGCACGGCCATCTGGTCACCGTCGAAGTCAGCGTTGAAAGCCGAACAAACGAGCGGATGCAGCTGGATCGCCTTACCCTCGATCAGTTTCGGCTGGAAAGCCTGGATAGACAGACGGTGCAGCGTAGGAGCCCGGTTGAGCATGACGGGGTGGCCACGGAGAATGTTCTCCAGGATCTCCCAGATCACGGGCTCTTTGCGGTCGACCAGTTTCTTGGCGGACTTTACCGTCTTCACGATACCGCGCTCGATGAGCTTGCG
>JBGTHX010000371.1:0-21463 GCA_041746055.1 Lewinella sp.
TGACTTCCTTTTACCGCGTATCTCGACCACCACGACGATCGCGCTGCGCGTCACGAACCGTTTGTCGGTCCATTCGAATTTCAGCCTGACCCACGACCCGCTACTCAACCAGGGCCTTCCCGACGTACCGAATACCACCTACGAGTGGACCAACGGCCTGAGCTACAATTTCTAGCCACTCCGGGCAACCATCCCTCCTCAAACCTCTTTTCCTGCAATGAACAAACTGATCGCCCTACCGCTACTTGGTCTCGTTTTGGCGGGATGCAAGTCCGAAAAAGAAGCTATGGCAGACGCAAATTACCCGGCCATCCCGGTCACCTACCCCGACACCCGCACCGACGGCACCGAAGAAGATTACTTCGGCACGCCCGTCAGCGACGAGTACCGCTGGCTGGAGGACGATAACAGCGCCGAAACCAAGGCGTGGGTCGGCGAGGAGAACGAGGCCACCGCCGGCTACCTCGAGCAGATCCCCTTCCGCAAGGACATCGAGGAGCGCCTTACGGAGCTCGTCAATTACCCCCGCCTATCCTCCCCCAGCAAGGTGGGCGACTACTACTTCTACAGCCGCAACAACGGCCTCCAGAACCAGTCGGTGATCTACTACAAGGAAGGCATGGACGGCGAAGAGCGCGTCTTCATCGACCCCAACGAGCTCAACGCCGACGGCACCACCAGCATCAACCTGCTCGGTGCCGACCAAGACAACCGCTACATGGCCTACAGCCGCAGCGAGGCCGGCAGCGACTGGAATAAGATCTACGTGCGCGACATCGCCACCAACCAGGACCTCGACGACGAACTGGAGTGGATCAAGTTCAGCGGCGCGGGCTGGTACGGCGACGGCTTCTTCTACAGCCGCTACCCCGCCCCGGAGGAGGGCGACGTCCTGAAGGGCAACAACCTGAACCACTCGGTCTACTACCACAAAATGGGCGAGCCGCAGCGCGCCGACCGGCTGGTGTACGCCGACGAAGCCAACCCCACCTGGTACCACTACGGGGGCACCACCGAGAAAGAAGACTACTTCATCCTGTACGCCGCCCCCGGTACCGACGGCTTTGCCACCTACTACCTCCCCCTGCCGGGCGACGGCAAGCTGCCGGCCCACATCGAGCCGAAGGCCCTGTTTGCCGATACCAAGAACAAGAGCTCGGTGATCCACACCGAGGGGCGCGACTTTTGGGTGCACACCGATATCGGGGCACCCAACTACCACCTCGTCAAGATCGACCTCGACGACCCTAAGAAGAGCAGCTGGACCGAGATCATCCCCGAAGCCGAAAGCCTGCTACAGGGCGTGAATACCGGCGGCGGTTACCTGTTTGCCAACTACCTGGAGAAGGCCACGGACCGCTACTACCTCCTCAGCTACGAGGGCGAGAACAAGACCACCATCGAGCTGCCCGGCGTGGGCTCGGCCGGCGGATTCGGCGGGAAGGAAGAGGACGACAAGCTGTTCTACGTCTACACCAGCTTCATCTATCCGCCCACGATCTTCGAGTACGACATCAAGGCCAACGAAAGCATGCCCTTCTTCCAGCCCGAGCTGAAATTCAATCCCGAGGACTACGAGGAAAAGCAAGTCACCTACACGAGTAAGGACGGTACCGAGGTCACCATGTTCCTGGTCCACAAAAAGGGACTGGAGCTGGACGGCAACAATCCCACTTACCTCTACGGGTACGGCGGCTTCAACATCAGCCTCTCGCCCAGTTTTAGCGTCATGCGCCTGCCCCTGCTCGAGAACGGAGGCGTCTTCGCCATGGCCAACCTCCGGGGTGGCGGCGAGTACGGTGAGGACTGGCACCAGGCCGGCATGCTTCAGAACAAGCAGAATGTCTTCGACGACTTCATCGCCGCCGGGGAATACCTGATCGATGAGGGCTACACGAACAAGGACAAACTCGCCATCGCCGGTGGCTCCAACGGCGGACTACTCGTCGGTGCGGCCATGACTCAACGGCCCGACCTCTTTGCCGTGGCCTTCCCCGCCGTGGGCGTGATGGATATGCTCCGTTACCACAAATTCACCGTGGGCAAGGGCTGGATCCCCGAGTACGGCAGCAGCGAGGACAGCACCATGTTCCCGGTCCTGCGCGCCTACAGCCCCCTCCACAACCTCAAGCCCGGCACCTCATACCCCGCCACGATGGTCACCACCGCTGACCACGACGACCGCGTCGTCCCCGCCCACAGCTTCAAGTACGCCGCTAAACTCCAGGCCTCGCAGTCCGGCGAAAAGCCCGTCCTCATCCGCATCGAGACCAATGCGGGCCACGGCGCCGGTAAGCCCATCTCCAAGACCATCGAGGAGCAGGCGGATATGTGGAGCTTCTTTTTCTATAATACGGATACCCCGGTGAGCTACCAGGTGAAGGGTTAGCGGGGAGCATGTAGCATGCAGCGCGGGCTACCCGCTACATGCTACATGCTACCAGCGACCGCAGGGAGCAAGACTACTCCACCACACTCCCCCCGCAGCTGCTACCAGCCCCGGCCGTACACCCGTAGCAATGCTGGTTCAGCACGATGTTACGGTGGCGTAGCTCCTCGGCGTTGAATTCACTGAGGTGCTGGCCCTTGGCCGCGACCTTCAGGTCGAGCATCTGGTTGAAGTCGCAGTCGTAGAGGTAGCCGTCCCAACTCACGGAGATGGTGTTGCGGCACATCAGGTTGTCGACGGTGGCGGGATTGTAGGCGTCCACCAGTTTCTGCATGTACTCACCGTAATTGCCGCTTTCGAGGAGGTAATCCAGAAAGCGGCTCACGGGTAGGTTGGTGATGGCGTAGAGATCGTTGAAGACGATGTCGTACTTCCGCTTCAGCTGCCGTTTGAACTCGGCTTCGAGCGTCTCCTGCTTACCGGGCAGATAGGCACCGGAGGGGTTGAAGACCAGGTCGAGCTTCAGGCCGGTCTCGGGATTGCCGTAGCCTACGCCATTGAGCAGTTGCAGTGCCTTGATGGAATCCTCGAAGACGCCGTCGCCCCGCTGACCGTCCGTCCGGCTCTTGCTAAAGTATGGCAGGCTCGACACCACCTGCACCCGGTGGCGGGCCAGGAATTCCGGCAGGTCGCGGTACTTGGGGTTTGCCATGATGATGGTGAGGTTGCAGCGGTCGATGACCTGCTTGCCGAGCTTGGTGCATTCCTCCACGAACCAGCGGAAGTTCGGGTTCATCTCCGGAGCCCCGCCGGTGATGTCCACGGTGCGGATCGAAGGCGTTGCGGCGATCACGCTCAGGCACAACTCCAGGTCGGTGCGGCTCATATTCTCCTCCTTGCGGTCGGGACCGGCATCGACGTGGCAGTGGGCGCAGGTCTGGTTGCACAGCTTGCCAATATTAAGCTGGAAAATCTCGATCCCGGTGGACTTGAACGGCCGGTGCCCCTGGGCCGCCAGCTTCTCCGTGAAGCGGGGCAGCTGGGCATCCGCCACGTCCTTGCCGTTCAGTACGTTCAGTTGTACGTAGCCCTTGCTTAGGTCGGAGCCCTTGCGCTTGAGGCTGGTGGTTTTTTGCTTTATGGCCATGAGGATTTAAAATTTTAAATGTGAAATTTTCAATTTGAGATTTCACATCGTCACCTTCTCCACCTGCCGCTGCATCTGCCGCGCGTAGATCAGGGTGGTGCCGGCCTTGACGGCGGCGGCTACGTGGACGGCCTCCATCATCTGCTCCTCGTCGGCGCCGGCCTGCAGGCTGTTGGTCGTGTAGGCGTCGATGCAGTAGGAACACTGGATGGCGTGGCTGACGGCCAGGGCGATGAGGGCCTTCTCCCGCTCGGTGAGAGCCGTATCGCCCTCGGTGACGGCGCTGTACCAGCTGAAGAACTTTTCCCCCATCTCTTCCTGCCACTCGGTAATCTTGCCGAAGGTGCGCAGGTCTTTGGGATCGCTGTAGGGATTCATGGGGCTTGGGGTTGCGGGTTTCGGGTGGGGGGTATCGGATGGCGGGGACGCGGGTGCCAGGGACGCGGCGTCAAAGGCTATACCCTCCTGACCGGCTTCCGCGGGGGGCATAATCTCGGTATTGTCCCAGATGCCGGTGCTCAGGGTGGCGGCGTAGCTGAGGGGCAGTCGCGTCCGGAGCGCGAGCATCTTACGTTTTGCGGTGGCGAAGTCGTATTCAAGGGCGTGAAAGGAAAAATCTACTTGACCGGTTGAGTCGTCCAGGATCACGTACCAGGTGCGCGGGGTACCGTCGTTGGCGGGCATCCCCAGGGCACCGGTATTGATCCAGACCTTACCGTCTTTCTGGTCCGCGAAGGGCAATCCGCTGTGGCCGCCCACGATCACGTCCGCCCCACTTACGTCGAAGCTCCGTTGCTTGGTTTGCCAGTCGGTCGACTTCCAGATGAATTCCGATTCGTGATCCACGGAGCCGTGCAACACCCGGATCCGTCGACCGGCATAGGTGAGGTCCAGCGCAAGGGGTAGCGTATGCATAAAGGCCATCCCCCGGCCGGCCACTTCCGCGCGGGCGTAAGCGTACCACAGCCGGGCAAACAGGTCGCAACGGCTGCCGTCGCTGAAGTTGCAGCCGCAGTCGTCGATGCCCTCCCGCAGGTTGATCTCCACGTTACCGGCGATGGCATGGACGCCCCACGCTTCCAGGGCATTCAGGCAAGCCTCCGGATCGGCGCAGTAGCCGGGCGTATCCCCGGTACAGATGATATTCCCGGCCGGTATGCCCAGCGCGTCGGCCCGTTGCCGCAGGGCGGTCAGGGCTTCCAGATTAGAGTAGACCCCGCCGAAGAACAGGAGGGGTCCGGTGCGCCGGCCTAGGTCGGGAACGGGGTCGTTTGGCATGGTGAATAGATACGCAGCTACGGCTTTTAAAGTTTCAGCCAATGCCCCCAGACGGCCCGTTCGGCGCATGTGAAAATACCAATCGTTGGGTCCATCTCTTGCACCCATTTTGGATTCTCCATCGATAGTTACCTATTTTGCAGCTCCTTAGCTCTCTCATTGAAAATTCCCCCCAGCTGATTTGATTGCCGATTTGCCCCCGCACCTGCTCACGCGCTGGATGGATGCCCTGCCTTATCCGTCTTTCGTAACGGCCTCCGACGACCGGATTTTATACGCCAATGTCGGGATGGACCACCTGTTAGGTGAGCTGGTCCACCCCAAGGATAAATTCAACCCCCAATATCTCCTTCAACTGAGCGACGTGCGGCAGCCGAAGCGGGATACTCGGAGCCAGCTGAAAACGGGCGAATACCTCTCCAAGACCGTACGCCTGGGTACCCCGCCCCGCCAATTCGTGGTCCGTGCCACCCGCGTGACCAACGACACCGGCGATGAGTTTTTCTGCTGCGTGCTGACCCCCCAGGAGTTTGTCAACCAGGTAGATTACTCCGAATTGCTCGATACGGTCTCTTCCCTGATCGTACAGCACGATCTTGACGGGAACGTACATTATCTGAATCACCGGGTTTACGAAGAGCTCGGCTACCGCGCCGGAACCGATGCCCCCCCGACCCACCTGCACCAGCTCGACCGCTTCTTCAGCGCGGAGGAGTGGTCCCGACGGTCGCTCGAGTTACTGGCCGGACACACCGTTCGCTACTCCTCCGAATTCCGCCGTTCGGACGGCAGCAGCTTCCCGGTCGAGGTGACGATCGTTCCCGACCGTTTTTCCACCGACAACCGCTTCACCCTCACCGCCCAGGACATGACCCGGCAAAAAGGCGTTGAGAACCGACTGCGGGAGGCGCTGGACCAGGTGAGGACCCTCAGCCTCGAGTACCAACGGGAGAACCGGGAGCTCAGGCAGAGTATCGTCGAGCAGGGCAGTGCCCGGGAGATCGTATCGGCGGATCCGGAATTTCAAAAGTTGCTCCGTCGGGTGGAGCAGGTCGCTCCGACCCGCTCGACGGTGCTGATCACCGGGGAGACAGGTACCGGCAAGGAATTGGTGGCCCGGCGCATTCATGCCCTGAGCGAGCGGGCCGACCGGCCGCTGATCATCGTGGATTGCAGCGCGCTGCCCAGCAGCCTGATCGAGAGCGAACTCTTCGGCTCCCACAGGGGTGCCCTCTCCGGTACGGAAGGCGGGAAGCCGGGTCGCTTTGAGGCAGCCCACCAGGGCACGCTCTTCCTGGACGAGATCGGGGAGCTCCCCCTGGAACTACAGTCACAGCTCCTGCGGGTGCTGCAGGAAGGGAGCTTTACCCCGCTTGGGGACACGACGCCCAGACACGTGGACGTACGCGTCATCGCGGCGACGAGCCTGGACCTCCGCGCGGAGGTCCAGGCGGGGAATTTCCGGTCTGATTTGTACTACCGGATCAATGTGTTTCCTGTCCACCTGCCCCCTCTTCGGGAGCGGGAAGCCGATCTAGGTCCGCTGCTGTGGCACTTTATCCGCAAGTACAACGCGCAACTGGGCCGGCAGGTGAACGAAATCGGGCCGGAGGTTATCGATCGGCTGGCTGATTACGCTTTTCCGGGCAACGTCCGGGAGCTGGAGAACCTGGTCGAGCGGGCGCTCATCTCCGTTCGGGGCCCGCTGCTCACCTCCCGTGACCTGCACCCGGAGAGCGGAGAGACCCCATCAGGTGGGGGGACGAAAGCGCCCGTCGGTCCGGCTGAGCCGCAGGGTCTCCCGACCCTTGAGGAGCACCAGAGGAATTACATCCTACGGGTACTCAAACTGACCGGAGGCAGAGTGAGTGGGCCGCGGGGGGCGGCAAAATTGCTCGACATAAATCCACAAACGCTCTACGGTAGAATGCGCAAACTCGGCATCCGGTAGTAGCCCGCGAGGGGTCGTTCAGACTAACGACATGTCATAAGATTTGGCCGTTCCCACCCATTTGGCCACAGGGTAATCCGACGAGGGTGCATATTGCCGCGGTCTGATTATTCACGGAAGGAATGCACACCCAATACCTCTTTTTCTGTACCTTATAAGGAGTTTGGTAGAGCGGTAAAGCGTCTGGACCTGAATGTGTATCCATTCTCGTCATCCCTTCCCTAACCCAGCGCCGCTGTGCCAGAACAACCTGATCTTCCTGCCATGGTGAGAGAATGGGTAAGCGTAAACCCTTTTCCCACCCTCCTCCTTACCGAAGATTTCACCCCGTTATCGCAAAACGCAGGCTTCGCGGAGCTCTTAGAGGCCTCGGGCTCCGGCCCCCGGGAGTACCTGCTCGGCCACGCCTTCCCCGACCGGGAGTCGGGTACCTCCCCCGAGGAATACCTGAATAACCTGAAGGACGGTGACTGCTTCATCAAGCCGGTGATCCTGCGCGAGGACCGCAACCACATCCTCCACCTCACCCGGCTGAGCCTGAGCTCCTACAGCTGCGTCTGCTGCATGATCCTGCCCGGCAGTGATCGCATGGATCGGCAACTGGCCTCCATCCTTAATTCAATCGAGTGCTCGGTAGCCGAATTCGACGAGCGCGGAAACGTCCATTACCTGAACTCCAGCCTGAAGCGCCTGCTGGGATACTCCCACGGTACCACCCCTCCTTCCCATCTCCGGGAAATCGAGGCCGACTTCGCTGTCGCTAGCCTAGAGGATCACCGGAGAGAAGTAGAATCCGCGGGTCTGTCCCGGTACCGGACTTCCCTACTTGACGTTAACCGGCAGGTCATGCCCGTCGAGATCACCGTGGTGGCGGGGCAACGGCCCGGCGGCCGGTCCTACCTGCTGACCGCGCGGAGTCTGGCCGATCATCTGACTTTTGAAAAATCAGCACCGGAATTTCCCGCGAGCCTCCACCTGGAAGAATTTCCAGAGACCGCCATTCCCACCCTCCGCATGGCTTGGAAGAGCCCGTCCTCGCGTCGTGTAAAGGAGCAGGTAGAGCAGGTAGCCCCCACCGAGGCGGGCGCATTGATCGTGGGTGAACCTGGTTCGGGCAAGCGGGTCATCGCCAGAAAGATTCATGCCCTCAGTCGTCGAAGTGAAGGGGTATTTATAACGGTGGACTGCTCCTCACTCCCCCCGGAACTGATCGAGCAGGAGCTCTTCGGTTATGTGCCGGGGACCTTCACGGGGGTTTACCGCGACCGAATCGGCCGGGTGCCGGCGGCGGACGGAGGGACGCTGCTGTTAAAGCATGTCGACCTCCTACCCTTGAACCTCCAGTCCCGGATGCTGAGACTGATGGAGGAGGGGAGGTACACTTTACCCTACGCCAGGGAGGAATTATCGGCGGACGTACGCGTCCTGTGCACCACCATTGTGGACCTGGCGGGGGAGGTGGAAAAGGGGAAATTCCGGAGCGACCTGTACCGAAAACTCGCGGCCGTGCAGATCAGGGTCGAGCCGCTTCGCGAGCGACCGGAGGACATCGAATCACACATTGAATTCTTCTCGTCCCTCTTCAACCGCCGGTTCGGGAAATCCGTCTCCGGGGTGGATAAACCGACGCTCCGCTCCCTAAAGGATTACCATTTTCCCGGCAACATCCGCGAGTTGGAACATATCGTAGAACGAGCCTTCATCGTAAGCAGCGGCGGCAGCTTACCCATTCGCCTGCCGAACGACAACACGGGTCAGGTTTCCAAGCCGGTGCTGGACGTATTCGACGGCCGCCTGACCGAATTCCTCTCCCTGGAGGAATACCAGCGGCAGTACATCCAACTCGTGCTAGAGAGCACGGACGGCAAGGTGAGCGGAAAGAACGGCGCGGCGGAGATCCTGCAGATACACCCCCAGACCCTCTTCAGCAAGATGAAGCGGCTCGGCATCAAGCGCTAGACGGCCCTACCCCACCCGGCTGCCGTTGGGCAGCGCGTGGTCCGGTGACAGGAGGGAAACGGCACCGGAGTCCTCAAGCCCGCCCAGGAGCAGGCATTCGCTCATGAAGGTGGCGATCTGCTTGGGCGGAAAATTCACCACCGCGACGACCTGCCGGCCGATAAGTCCCTCCGGTTGGTAGTGGTCGGTGATCTGGGCGGAGGTCTTGCGAATCCCGAGTTCCCCGAAATCCACCCACACCTTGATTGCCGGCCGGCGCGCATCCGGGAAGGATTCGGTGGCCGTGACGGTCCCGATACGGATGTCGACGCGGGAAAACTCCGCCCAGGTTAGGTCATTGTCGGTCATTGGCTGACGTTCTTGTTGGTGAGCAATGGGAGGAGATACAGTCCCGTGCAGACCGCCAAGCTAGCGACCGTGACCGAGAGCAGGTCGCCGTAAGCCGAGTCGCCCCATTTCCACGCCGCCGGCCACCACCCGAGTGCATACCCACCGCCGAAGAGAAGGCCGGCCACTACGCTGCCGAAAAATCCGGATTTAGGTACCGGCAGCCACCACAGGCAAAAGACCGGTGCCAGGCCCACCACCATCGCCCCCGATACGGTGGTCGCCGACAGGATGGCCGGGTTGAGGAACACGGGCAGGGTACCGAGGACGGTGATCGCGACCATACCCCAGCGCCCCGAACGGACGGAGGGCTCCCGCCCCTGACCCGGCACCAGATCCACCACCGCCAATTTGGCGAAACTGGAGAAGGTGCTGTCCAGGGTACTGGCGGCGGAGGTGATCATGATGAAGTTCATGACCAGCAGGATGACGCCACCGAGTAAGCGGGCCACCTCGACCGGAGCCTGTCCCGTCACCCCGACGATCTTTCCGTACACCCCCACCAGACTGAATAGTACGATGCAGGCGGCTCCGACCGGAACCGCCCAGAGATACGCCCGGAGCGTCTTTCCCGGCTCCGATAGGAAGCCGCGATCAGTGAGCACGGGATCGTGAAAGGGATAGCTGAGGCTCTGGAGCAGCGCGACCAGCCATAAATTCACGGCTCCGGCGACCCCGGCACCCGCGAACCCGCCCGTCTCCAGCAGGGGCTGCACCTGGTAGTCGAGCCGCGGAAATATAGCCCCGAGCACCACGAGCAGCAACACCCCGAAGAGCGCCATCTGGATCACGTCGGTGAGGATGGAGGAAGACATACCCCCCTTTAAGCTATACGCGAGGGTCAGCACTGTAAACACCAGGATAGCCCAGTAATACGGCATGCTGCCGGCATCCCCAAAGTAGGTGCCGATCACCATGGTGTTGGACCACACCTCATTGAACAGCCGGAAGGCGATGAGCAGCGAAAAGAGCCACACCGCTCCCCGACCGAAGCGACTGCCCAGGAAGTGGTGGATGCTCCGGTAACCACCGCGCGTACGGAGGAAGTAGATGACCACCCCCGCCACTGCGAAACTCAGGTAGTAGCCCGCGTAGGCGATCCCACCCATAATGCCGTAGGAAAGGCCCAGATTAGCGGCATTGGTGATCGATTTGGCGAATAGCCAGGAGATGACCAGACTGCTCGTGAGGGCCACGGCACCCGGCGACCGCTCCCGCCGGCTACCCCGGTAAAAGGAGTCCGCCGTGCGCGCCAGGGGAGATACCAGAAAGAGCAGCATGCTGCTGCCTACGACCAGGATCCACTGCCAAATCTCGAAGCCATCGGTGAGGCCCATCAGTCCACGTCCCACCAAACGGGGACGTTTATGCTGTTTCCATCGGTCGCCGCAGCGGCGGACTGGTAGTTCTCGAAGTTGAGGGCCTGCTCGTCCGGCGGATAGGGGAAGCGTACCGGGTAGCGGCCGCCGTTGAGGCTGGCGGCCACGGGGCGCAGGGCGGGAAAGCCGGTGCGCCGCCACTCAATCCACCCTTCGTAGCCATTGCCGATGGAGGCGATCCACTTCTGGGTGATGATCTGCCGCAGGGCGTCGCCCTCGTTCCAGGCGGCGGGGCCGCTGGTGAGGTAGTCCTGCGGAAGCGGGGTCTGCCAGTAGGCAAAGGCCTTTTGTACACCGGATTCGTAGAGCGTGCGGGCGTCGGCGTCGATATAGCCCTTGAGCGCGGCCTCGGCCAGTAGCAGGTCCGTCTCCCAGGCGGTGAGGTAATTGAAATCCAGGGCACCGGTATTCTCGCGCCAGATGAGCCCGGGACGGGCGTAGTTGTCGGGCACGATGGCGGTGGCCGCGTCGATACCGTTGATGATGCCGTCAAATTCTCCGGTGCTGGCGGCCGGGCGGTAGAGCACCGCGACCCGGGGATCGTCGAGCGTGGCAAAGATGCTGTCGGCCGTCAGCGACATCAGGAACACGTTGAAGATGCCCACCCGCGCCGTGGCGAAGGCGAAGCTGTTCGGCGGCCCGGCGGCAAAATCGAAGGTGGCATCCTGCGATGCCTCGGAGACGTAGTTGCCGGCCTGGTAGAGCGCGGACAATTCGCTGCTCACGTCCGTACGGCCCGAGATGCGTACGAGTGCCTTGACGCGGAGGCTATTGGCAAAGCGCGCCCAGGCGGCCAGGTCGCCCTGGTAGATGATGTCGCCGTCGAGGGGGATCGCTCCGGTGTAGGCGTCCATGACTTCCACCGCCCGGCGGAGATTGTCAAGAATCCCGTTCTCGGCGAGGTAGATGTCTTCCTGCCGGTCGTAGACGGGGGTGACGATGCCCTCGGTCCGTCCCTGGACGGCCTGGAAGTAGGGTACGTCTCCGAAGATGTCCGTTAAGTTCATGGCGAGGTAGGCCTTCATCACGAGAGCCGGGCCTTCGTAGACGGCCGCGGCGGGGTTCAGCCGGCTTTGCTCCAGAATGGTCTCGTTGTCGCGCAGGGCGGTGTAGAGGATTGCCCAGGGGTTGCCTCCCTCCTGGGGACTGCTCAGCGCGTGGCGGTCCAGGAGGTTGAAATCGATCATGGCGAAGTGCTGGCTGAGCAAGTTCCCGGCTACGAAGGCTTCGTAGCTCATGGCGTCGCCGTAGCCGTAGAGGACCTGTCTCAGCAGCAATTCGTTCTGGACGCTGGAGGGGGCGTTCTGATTGGTGTTTATTTCCTCGAAATCCTCCGTGCACGCCAGACAAAGACCAAAAACGAATAGAAATAGGAAGGAAACTCTCATGGGTCAGATTTTGGGGTGGGGCTAGAAATCCAGTCCGAGGGTAAAACCAAAGCTGCGGGCACTGGGGTAGGTCATGTCCTCCACGCCGAAAACGATGTTTTGCCCCTGTACGGCAAACTGCTCGGGGTCGAAGTGCGGGATCTCCGACCAGGCGTAAAGGTTGCGGCCGATCACGCTGACCGAAAGCCCCTGGATACCCCGTAGGAAGGAGCCGGCGAGACTTTCGCGGTCCAGGTGGTAGGTGAGCCGCAGTTCACGCAGTTTGAGGTAGCTGGCGTCGTAGAGGTTGTTTTCCTCGTGGTTGCGGTCGTAGTAGCTGCGGTAGTAGCTCTCGGCGGAGATGGCCGTAGTGTTATCGACGTAGTTCGGCTCCTGGTCCGTACCGGTATTCACTACGCCGGGGATCACGATCCCGCCTTCCGGTCGGTGAGCGGTCTCCTCCAGTTGTCCGGCTACTCCGGCCAGACTCAGGCTGCGGCTCACGAGTTGTCCGCCCTGCCGCCAGTCGAGTAGCACGTTGAGCTCCAGGTCCCGGAACCGTAGGGTATGGCTGTTGCCGAGGATGAAGTCCGGATTGGCGTTGCCCAGTTTACGCAGGGTATTGTCGGCGATGAGATTGCCGGCGTCGGTCAGAATGAAGCGCCCGTCCTCGGTCTTGCGGTAGCCGGTGCCCCAGATGTCACCGATCTCCCCGCCCGGTTCGACGATGAAGTAGACGGTCTGGTTGACGGAGTTATATACGCGGCTGTAGGCCAGGGTGAAGCGATCCGTGCCGGCGGGGAGTTCGTCCACAGTTGCCCGGCTGCTGCTGAAGTTGAAGCGGGTGGTCCAGCGGAAATCGGCGGTTTGGACGGGCACCAGGCTCAGGATGGCTTCCACGCCGCTTGCACTCACCGTACCCCCATTCACGATCTGCTGGGCGTAGCCGGATGATTGGGCGATGGGCAGACTAAGGATCTGGTTTTCGGTACGCTGGGTGAAGTAGGTGAAGTCAAGCCCCACGCGGTAGTCGAGCAAACGGATGTCGCCGCCCACCTCGGTGGTTGTGGTCTGCTCGGGCATCAGGTTAGGTTGGGCCAGGGTCGACTGCTCGGTGAAGGTGGGCTGCCCGCCGTAGGGGGTCCGCGCTACGAAGGTGGAGCTCGTCCGGAAGGGGTCGGTATCGTTGCCCACCTGGGCTACGTTGGCGCGTAGCTGGAGGTAGCTGACGGTTGCCGGCAGGTCCAGCAGGTTCGAGGCTACGAAGCTCAGACTCGCGGAGGGATAGTAGAAGCTCGTGTTATCGGCGCTGGTCGGGGTGGCGAGGGCGCTCGACCAGTCGTTGCGGCCGGTAAGGTCCAGGTACAGGTAATCGCGGTAGCCGAGGCGGGCAAGTCCGTAGAAGCTGTTGATCCGCTTCTCGGCGGCCTGGTCGGTGATCACCACCGGACTGGCCGCGTTGCTCAGGCGGAAGATGCCGGGTTGTGCCAGGGTAAGGGCGTTGCTCTGGGTATTGGCGGCCGTCTGGGTGAGTCGGTTGCCACCGGCCAGGAGGTTGACGCTGAAGTCGCCGAAGCCGGTGCGGTAGTCCAAGAGGAAGTCGGTGTTTATCTCGCGGAAGCGGACGTCATTCTCGGCGTAACCGCCGTTCGGGAAGCGGTTGCTGCTGAAGTTGCGCCGGAACTGCCGCCGCTCGCTGCTGTAGTCCATGCCGGAACGCACGGTGACGCTCAGGTTGTCGAGGAGCTCGTAGCGGGCCGACAGGAAGCCGAAGAGGCGGTCTCGGTCGAAGCTGTTGCGGTTTTCCAGCAGCGTGAAGTAGGGGTTGTCGAAGAAGGTATAGTTGTAGCTGTACTGCTGCACGCCTTCCAGTCCGGGCTGCCAGTAGTCGCGGAGCATCTCGGTGTCGGTCTGCCGGCCCAGCCAGGCCGTGAGGTCGTAGTTGATGTTCTCGGAGCCGTAGCCGCCGGCCGGCCGGTTGTCGGAGCCGGTGTTGAGGTAGTTGAGGCTGGCGTCGAGGTGAAGGCGCTCGGCGGGACGGAAGCCGAAGCGGCCTGCGAGGGTCTTCCGCTTGAGGTTGACGCCGGGGATGTAGCTCTCGCTCCGCAGGTCGGTGGCCGACAGCCGGAAATCGCCCGATTCCCCGCCCCCGCTGATGGCGAGATGGTTGATGGCGGTGGTGCCCGTTTCGTAGAAGTTGCTGACGTTGTCGGGATGGCTGACGAAGGGCGTCGCGGTAATGGGCAGTCCGCCGTGTACCGCTACGTCCCCGCCCCGGACCACGGTGCCGTCGGCCAGGGTGACCGGGCTGTCGAACTGGGGAACACTAATGCCGGCATCCAGCCGCGGACCGTAGCTGTAAGTGATGTTGTCGGAGATGCCGCCGCCCAGGCCGTCTACGAAGGCAAACTCACCGCCCTGTCCCTGTCCGTACGCGTTCTGGTACCGGGGCAGCTGGAAGGGCCGGTCGAGGGTCACGCTGCTATTGAAGCTGATGCCCAGACCGGGTTGCTTCCCGCCGCGTTTCGTGGTCACCACGATCACGCCGTTGGCCGCGCGGGCACCGTACAGGGCTGCCGCGGAGGCTCCCTTCAAGACACTGACGCTCTCGATGTCCGAGGGGTTCAGGTCCATCGCGCCGTTGCCGAAGTCAACCTCCTGGAAGCCGGCGGCCGCCTCGTCGGTCCGATTGATGATGGTATTGTTGTTGATGGGTATGCCGTCGACGACGAAGAGCGGGTTGTTGTTCGTAAAGCTGGTCTCTCCCCTTATTACGACCTGGCTGCTGGATCCCACCCCGGTCGCGCCCGCGGTGATGCGAAGACCGGCAACCTGACCGCTAAGGTTATCCAGGAAGTTGACAGCCTGTACGTCAGTCAGCTCCGCGCTCTGTACCTGCTGGACGGAGTATCCGAGGGTACTGTTCTCCCGCCGCACGCCAAGGGCCGTGACCACTACTTCCGAGATATTCACCCCCTGCTCGAGTCGAACCGTGACGGGTGGGTTATACGTCGTGATAGCAACTCTCGCGGTGGCATATCCCAGATAACTGACAATCAGGGTATCAGGCAGGCTGGCCAATTCAATGGTAAAAGCACCGTCGCTATTTGTTACGGTGCCCGCGAGGGGACGCGAAACCGGGTACACCGAGGCACCGATCAGCGGACCGTCGGCGGAGGTGACGGTACCGGATACCGGGGTCTGCGCGGTCAACAACAGCGAGAAGAGCAGGCCACCCAGGGTAGCCCACGCGCGTAAGCGAAGCATAAAAGGAAATTGAAGATGGGGATTCGGGAGCGGCGATCAGGCTGCCTGAGGGGGCGCGCGGCCGCAGGAGGAGTCTCCCACCCTGGAGTCGGTCCAGTAGGTCAGGTCTATGTGCGGGGAGTGCCCGGGAGCTAAAAGGACATAAATTCCTCCGATTACGCGGCTCCACTGCTTGCGGTGGCGCAACAGATCGCGGACGGCGTTTGCGTCGGCCAGCGAGGGCAGCTCATGAACTTCCCGCATATGTTGCCGCAGGTCCATACAGGCATCCGGGCTACACCAGCGTACAGTGAGTAGGTCGGCACGCCGGAACCGATCGCGGGAAAGCCCCAGTAGCCAGATACCGCCGCGGCGGTCCGGTCCGATCACGGTGTGGCCGGCAGCCAGCTGTTCGGCAGCCCGTAACAATTGGCCGGACCGTAACCCAGGACAATCATTGCCTACCACGATCAGGTGCTCGTAGCCGCGGGCGTAGGCGGCGGACATGGCGTTGGTGAGCCGCTCCCCGAAGGTGGTCCCGCATTGCTTCCGCTCGTCGGCGTGCAGTAGGGGCAGACCGGTCCGGAGGATGGTGTCGCGGGTGCGCCGGATCAGGGAGGCCGCTATGCCACGACCGAGCTTCGCATCCCCAAAATCCTTATGCCGCGCCTCCGCGAAAGCGGAGCGACCGAACAGCAGGATAGCGGTGTGGGAAGTCACGGGGTAGAGATCTGATTTACGGTCCGACCGGGAAAGCTTGCAAGCACCTACGTAGAAAACTCCGTTCAGGATTTTTTCGCGAGGGCCCGCTCCAGGGCATTTTCCCAACGTGCGTAAGCCGTTTCCAGTTCCGGGAGATCCCGGTTATTCGGCGTGACGCGTCCGAGCACTTCCTGTTGTCCCAAGGCGGTGTTCAGGTCGGGAGACATGCCCGCCGCAACGCCGGATGCCAGGGCGGCCCCGACGGCGCCGTTCGTGTTGTGGATTTCGATCGTCGCGCCGGTGAGGGTGGAGATGGTCGAGGCGAAGAGCGGGCTCTGGAACATGTTGTCGTTGCCGACGCGGATGGTACTCAGTTCCACGCCCAGCTCCTTCATGATCCGCATACCGTACACGAAGGAGAAGGCTACTCCCTCAATGCCCGCCCGCACCAGGTGGGCGCGGGTGTGGCGGTTGAAGTCGAGCCCGAGGATGCACGCGCCGACCTCGCGGTTCTGAAGCATCCGCTCCGGACCGTTGCCGAAGGGCAGAAAATGCAGGCCGTCGCTGCCAATGGGCACCTCGTGGGCCTGGGTCTCCATACTTTCGTAGGTGGTGCCGGGGCTGCACACCTGCTGGCGGATCCAGCGGTGGGCGATGCCGGTGCCGTTGATGCACAGCAGGATACCGATGCGGGCCTCCGCTTCCGTGTGGTTCACGTGGGCGAAGCTGTTGACGCGCTGGTCGGGATCGAAGGCCAGACGGTCGGTGACGCCGTAAACTACCCCGCTGGTGCCGGCGGTGGCGGCGACCTCACCGGGCCGGATCACGTTCAGGCTCATGGCGTTATTGGGCTGGTCGCCGGCGCGGTAGCCGATGACGGTACCGGGGGCCAGTCCGGTCTCGCGGGCGGCTGCCTCGCTCACCTTGCCCTGCAGTCCGACGGCGGGGACGCGGGTGCAGAGTTTACCGCTGTCGAGGCCCATCTCCTCGAGGACAATGTCAGCCTGGTGATTTTCCTTGAAGTCCCACAGCACGCCCTCGCTGAGGCCGGTGATGGTGGTGGTGGGCTCGCCGCCGAGGCGGAGCGCGATGTAGTCGCCCGGGAGCATGGCGTGGGCCGTGCGCGCGTAATTCTCCGGCTCCTGGTCGGCTACCCACTTCAGCTTGGCCGCGGTAAAGTTGCCGGGGCTGTTGAGGCAGTGGCTCAGGCAGCGCTCGGCGCCGATGCCCGCAAAAGCGCGCTCGCCCGTTTCGACGGCGCGGCCGTCGCACCAGATGATGGCGGGGCGTACGACGGCATGGTCGGCGTCAACGGTCACGAGACCGTGCATCTGGTAGCCGATGCCCACGGATTTGATGTCTTCCTTTCGCACCTGCGTACCCGCCAGCAGCTGCTTCGTCGTATCGATCACGTAGCGGTACCACAGCTCGGGATCCTGCTCGGCCCAGCCGGCGCGGGGGGCCTGCATGGTCATCTCCTCGGCGGGTGCCTGCACGCGCGCCAGCACCTTGCCGGTAGCGGCTTCGACCAAAGCGGCCTTGACGGATGAGGAACCTATATCGTAACCGATTGCGTACATGGGAGGCGGGCTTGTTTGGCCGCTCAAGGTAGGCAGCAATTTTAAGACGCGCCCATGCTCCGGACGATCAGTTCGCTGAGGTCATAGACCATCACTTCGCCCTGCTTTTCGCGGCCGGTGACACCGTCGGTCATCATGGTCAGACAGAAGGGACAATTCACCGCGATCACGTCTGGATTGAGGCCCAGCGCCTCGTCGGTACGCTCCATATTGATCCGCTTATCGCCGGGCTCGTCCTCCTTCCACATCTGGGCTCCACCGGCTCCGCAGCACAGTCCGTTCTGTCTGCTGCGCTTCATTTCCACGAGTTGTCCGTCGATGGACTCCAGCACTTCGCGGGGCGCCTCGTAGATGCCGTTGGCGCGGCCGAGGTAGCAGCTGTCGTGATAGGTGATGCGCTTTCCTTTAAATTCACCGCCCTCCGTCATCTTGATCCGCCCCTCGTCGATGAGCTGCTGCAGCAGCTGGGTGTGGTGTACGATATCGTAGTGGCCGCCCAGGGCCGGGTATTCGTTCTTGATGGTGTTGAAGCAGTGCGGACAGGCCGTCACCATTTTCTTTACCCCGTAAGTATTCAGGGTCTCGATGTTCTGCAGGGCCACCATCTGGAACAGGAACTCGTTGCCGGCCCGCCGGGCAGGATCGCCGGTGCAGGCTTCCTCATCCCCCAGGACGGCGAATTCGATGCCCGCCCGCGTCAGGATCTCGGCAAATGCCCGCGTCACCTTCTGGGCGCGATCGTCGAAGGAACCCGCGCAGCCCACCCAGAAAAGGATCTCGGGTTGGCGGTCTTCGGCGGCGAACTGGGCCATTGTTTTTACGGTCATGGTTAAGGGGATAAGGAGTGAAGGAGTGAAGGAGTGAAGGGGTTAAGGGAGGTAGGGGACTTGGCGATTCAGTAGGAAGGCGTTGTAGTTGAAATTTGTAACTCGTGAGAAAGTCCGCTATCTACATCATACTTGAAAAACTGACTTTCTTAATTGAAGGCATCAAGTTGTCGCTCCCCACACCCCTCAACCCCTTACCCCCTTTTAACCTTAACCCCCTTACTGAAACCAGGCTTCCCGGCTACTGCCCACGCTCCACGCCCGCTGCTGGTTCTCGATGCTGTTGAAGAGGGGCCTCCAGTCGGCGGGTCCCTGGGCTTCGGTGAGAATCTCGTGGCGGCGCATTTTGTTGATCATTTCCAGGGGATTGATGAGGATCGGACAGGCCTCCACGCAGGCGTTGCAGGTAGTGCAGGCGTGGATCTCCTCGCGGGTGATGTAGTCCCAGAGGTTGCGGCCGTCGTCGAAGTTGGTACGGCTGATGGCGGCTTCCTTATCGGCGGCGAACTCGGGATTACCGGAGCGGATCTTCTCCCCCATTTCCTCGGCGCGGTCGCGGACGTTCATGACGATCTTGCGGGGACTAAGTTTTTTGCCGGTGATATTGGCGGGACAAACGGCGGTGCAGCGGCCGCATTCGGTGCAGCTGTAGGCGCCCAGGACGTCGATCCAGCTCATTTCGTTGACGTCGTCGGCTCCGAACTCGGGCAGCTCGGCGGTCAGGTCGGGTTCCGGGGCGTTGGGATCTCCGAGGCCCATCATGGACTTCACCTCGTTCATCACCTCGGGCATGTTGATCATTTCACCGCGGGGCTTGAGGCGGGAGAAGTAGGTGTTGGGGAAGGCCAGCAGGATGTGCAGGTGCTTGGACTTCGGCAGGTAGTTCAGGAACACGAAGACCATCATGATGTGGCCCCACCACCCTACCCGCTCGAGGGTGTGGAGGGTACCGGGCTCCAGTCCGCCGAATAGCACGGGCCCGAGAAAGCCGCTTACCGCGAAGTTGGTCGCTCCGTAGTGACCGGGGTCTACGTCCTGCAGCACCACGTCGGTCCCGTTCATCGTGAAGATGCACGCCAGCAGGATCAGTTCAAAGATCAGGATGAGGTTGGCGTCCAGTTTTGGCCACCCCTGCATCTCCGGCTTGTGGAAGCGCGGGATGAAGAGCACGTTGCGGCGCACCAGGAAGATCACCGTAGCCACGAAGGCCAGGATACTCAGCAGCTCGATGGTGCTGATAATGAAATCGTACAGCCCGCCCAGTGGCCCCAGAAACCACCGGTGCACCCCGAAGATGCCGTCGATGAAAATCTCGATGAGCTCGATTTGGGTAAACACGAAGGCGGCGTACAGCATGAAGTGGAGCACCGCAGGGATGATACGCTTGAACATCTTCTTCTGCCCGAAGGCCACCAGCAGCATGTTCTTCCAGCGCTTGGCCACGGGACCCGTCGTGTCCTCGTCCTTGCCCAGCATCACGTTCGCCCGCACGCGGCTGAACTGAAAATACGCGAAGCCCAGGGCGAGCAGCGCTACTACGGCGAAGAGGATCGACTGTATCATGGGGTAAAGGTAGGTTAGTGGCGTGTAGCCTACATGCTACACGCTACACACTAAACGCAAAACGCTACCAGCGAGCAAAGCGAGCGAGACTACAGTACTATTACCTTTACGCCATGCAACACCCCATCAACGTATTCAAATTCGGCGGAGCATCCCTGCGCGACGCCGACGCCATCCGCCACGTAGGAACCATTCTGGAACGCTATGCCGGACAGAAGCTCGTCATCATAGTTTCCGCGATGGGAAAGACGACCAATGCCCTCGAGGAAGTGGCCAACGGCTACTGGCACGGCAATCCCGACGAGGCCCGGGAAAAACTGAATACCATTCACGCCGAGGCGACCCGCATCGCTGGCGATCTGTTCGCCCAGGTACCGGAGGAGCTCACAGCTTCCCTCAACGACCTGTTCGTGAGTGTAGAGTGGGCCCTTGAAGAGACTCCCAACGCCGAATACGACTTTGACTACGACCAGATCGTGAGCCTGGGCGAACTGGTCAGCTCCCACATCGTGGCGGCCTATCTGAATCGGATCGGCCTGTCCACCAGCTGGCTCGACGCCCGCGACGTGATCCAGACCGACAATACCTACCGCGAGGGTTGGGTGAAGTGGCCCGAGACCGTAGACCGCGCTCAGCAACTTATGCCGCCCCTGCTCGAAAAGACCGACTTCGTACTCACCCAGGGCTTCATCGGTAACACCAGCGAGAATTACACCACCACCCTCGGCCGGGAGGGGTCGGACTACTCGGCGGCTATCTTCACCTACTGTCTGGACGCGGAAGCCATGAGCATCTGGAAAGACGTGCCCGGCGTACTCACCGCCGACCCGCGCTACTTCGACAATGTCACGAAGATCGACCGGCTCAGCTACCGGGAGGCCATCGAGATGACCTACTACGGGGCTAAGGTCATCCACCCCAAGACCATCAAACCGCTTCAGAATAAGAGTATCCCCCTCTACGTCCGCTCCTTCATCGAGCCCGACCTCGAGGGTACTTTCGTAACGGACGACGCCGGCGACGCCTACCCGCCCATGGTAGCCGTGGAACGCGACCAGGCCCTGATCAACATCAGCACCCGCGACTTCAGCTTCGTCGCCGAGCACCACATCAAGGAGCTGTTCGAGCACATCACCACGACCCGTCTGCAGGTCAACATGATGCAGAATACCGCCATCAGCTTTAACGTGGTGGTCAACGACATCGACGACCGCGTCGAACGCTTCTGCGCCCTGGTCGACAAGCATTTTAAAACCACCATCGACCGCCACCTCGAGCTCATCACTATCCGTCACTACACCCCCGAGATCGTCGATAGCCTCCGCAAGGGCAAGGTCAACCTCCTCGAAGGCCGCCTGCCGCTTACGCTACAGATGGTGGTGAAGGACGTACCGGTGATGCGACGGAAGGAGGGGGGGTAGCGGCTAGCGGGTAGTCCCGCACTACACGCTACACGCTAATGAAGGTTACTCGTGATCAGCTTAAGAAACTCATTCCGGGTACGCTCCGACTTGAAGGCGCCGGTGAAGGCGGAGGTCGTGGTGACGCTGCTCTGCTTTTGCACGCCCCGCATCATCATGCACATGTGGCGGGCTTCCAGGACCACGGCGACGCCCAGGGGATTCAGGGTGGAGTGGATGGATTGCAGGATCTGGTCCGTGAGGCGCTCCTGCACCTGCAGGCGGCGG
>JBGTHX010000372.1:0-3985 GCA_041746055.1 Lewinella sp.
GCGTCGAATTTGCCCTTGCGGATGGGGAAGCGTACCATGAACTGGGGCATGATCATGTCCTGTCCGTTGCCCGCCGGGTCCGCATCGGTACGCTTGCCGGTGACCACGTAATCTACCCCGAGGGCAAGTTCCGGACGGGCGTCCAGGTCATTCACCGCCAGCGAGCGGCGGGCGATCTCCTCCCGCAGCGCGTAGATGCGCACGAGCGGGTGATCCGCATAGAGGGACTCATCGGGTAATTCGGGAAAAATGCGGGGAGACGGCGTCATCAGCTGCCGGGGCAGGGTAGTGTTGACCAGTTGCTCGATGCGGGTCCAGGCCAGGGCCCGGACAGTTTCCCACGCACGGATTTGGCGCAGGGCGGCGTTGATCTCCAGCTCGCTGCGGTATACCTCTACGCTGCTGCCCCGGGAGTTCTCCACCCGGCTCAGGGCTACTTCCCGAAGGCTGCGGTAGAGCTCCACGCTGGTTTGCAGCGCGGTAACCGTCGCCTCCGCCTCCACCACTTCGTAGTAGGCGGTCTCCAGTGCGTAGATCAGTTCCAGTTGCCGGGCGGCGGCCTCCTCCAGCACGGGCTGGGCCTCGGCGTCGGCCAGGTCAGCCAGCGAGGCCAGAGTGCCCGGCCAGGGGAACATCTGGGTCACCCCGATACGGGCGATCTGCGGGCCCAGCCGGGTTTCGACCGGCATGGGCGACACCCCGCCGCTGATTTCCAGGTCGGGCAACTGGTCCTGCTGCCGCCCGCGGGTGCTTTCCGCGCGGTAGGCGTAGGCGAGGGCCCGGAGTTCGGGGTTGTTCTCGCGGAGGAGGTTGCGGAGGGAGTCGAGGGACTGAGCAGATAGCGTGAGGGAAAGCAACACGAAGACGCCCGGCAACAGGGTCGTTTTAATCACCGGGTTGCCACGGAGTGCTTCACGGAGGTTCCACAGAGTCGCAAATGGTACTTGGTACATGGTACTTGGTCCTTTGTAAATCATCTATTTCTTCTTTTTACCCGCCATTCCGCTCGCCACGCCCAGAGCACCGGTACCGTGAACATGGTGACTACCTGGAACAGCATTCCCCCGAAGCTCGGGATGGCCATCGGTAGCATGATATCCGCTCCGCGGCCCGTGGCCGTGAGGACCGGCAGCAGTGCCAGAATGGTGGTGGCCGTCGTCATCATGGCCGGTCGTACCCGCCGTAGTCCGCCTTCGACCACGGCGTCCCTGACCTCCTTCACCGTGGTGGGGTCATTCCGCTCGAAACTGTCGCGCAGGAAGGTGGCCACCAGCACCCCGTCATCGGTAGCGATGCCAAATAGGGCCAGAAAACCTACCCACACCGCTACGCTGAGGTTGATGGTGCGCATCTGGAAGAGATCGCGCAGGTTGGCGCCGAAGAAGTCGAAGTTGAGAAAGTGGGGATTGGCATAGCCTCCCAGCAGCAGAAATCCGCCGGAGAAGGCCACGAAGACCCCGCTGAAGACCATCAGCGCCACCGTTACCGAGCGGAACTGAAAGTACAGGATGAGGAAGATAAGCCCCAGCGCGATGGGAAGCACCAACCGCAGTCGCGCATCCGCCCGCACCTGCTGTTCGTAGTTGCCGGCGAAGCGGTAGCTCAGCCCGGCGGGGATGTCGAGTTGGCCCTCGCGGGTAAGTCCCCTGAGGAAGGCGGAGGCATTGTCCACTACCTCTACTTCCGAATACCCCTCCTCCTTGTCGAAGAGCACGTAGCCGACCAGGAAGCCGTCCTCACTCTTGATCATTTGCGGCCCCTGTTCGTAGCGGATGTCGATGAGGTCGCCCAGGGGGATCTGCCGCCCGTCGCCCGCCGGCACGAGAATGCGGCGGATGGATTCCGGGTCGTCGCGCAACTCCCGCGGGTAGCGCAGCCGGACCGCGTACCGCTCGCGGCCCTCTACGGTAGTCGTCATCAGCATGCCCCCGACGGTGGCCATGATCTGCTGCTGGACGTCGGTCACCGACAGTCCGTAACGGGCGATGGCGTCGCGCCGGATATCCAAAAGCAGGTAGGGCTTGCCGACGATGCGGTCGGCGAACACGGCCGCGTCCTTCACCCCCTCCACGTCGCGGAGGTAGCGTTCCAGCTGCAGGCCGAAGGCTTCGATGGTGGCCAGGTCATTGCCCCTCACCTTGATGCCCATGGGGGCCCGCATGCCGGTTTGCAGCATGATCAGCCGCGTTTCGATCGGCTGCAGCTTGGGGGCGGAGGTGACGCCGGGCAGGTTGACGGCGCTGACGATCTCCTCCCAGATGTCGTCCGGGGAGTGGATATGGTCGCGCCACTGCCGGAAGTACTGGCCGTTTTCGTCGGGGATGAGGTCGCCGGTAGTGACCCCGTCCGACGGCCGGCGGTCCGACCGGGTTACGAAATTCCCGTCCCCGTCCACCCGGAACCGGAGGCGCCGCCCGTCTTCATCCGTCGCGTACTCACTCTGGTACTGCACGATATTCTCGTACATCGAGAGGGGCGCGGGGTCGAGCGGACTGTTCACCCGCCCCGCCTTGCCGACGACCATTTCGACCTCGGGAATGGTCGTGACGGCCATGTCGATGGTCTTAATGTTCTGCAGGTTCTCGGCGATACCGGCGTGCGGCATGGCCGTCGGCATCAGCAGGAAGGTGCCTTCCCCGAGGGCGGGCATGAACTCCTGGCCGATGTTGCGGAATATGCCCACCCCGGCCACCACGATCAGGGCGATCAGGAGCAGGAAGAGAAACTTCACCCGCAGCAGGAAGCGCAGGATCTGACCATAGTAGTAGATCACCAGCCAGAAGAAGCCCAGCAGCCCCCCGGCCACGATCACCACGAAGAGGAAGTTGAAGGCCTGCGTACGTTCCACGCCGAGGGGAAGCCAGTAGCCGGCGAGTAGCCACGCGAGGGTGAGGGCGATGAGTACGTTAATGAGGACCGGTAAGTAGCCTGCGTTTCGGGTTTCCACCGGGGCACCCGCGACCCCGTCCGGTTCCAGGACCACCGTCACCAGTCCCAGCGCGGCGGCCAGCAGGGCAATCACCCCCAGCCACCAGGCCACGTAGATCCAGGCCGCTACGCCCGCAACGGCCAGCAGAACGTTGCCCAGAATTTTCCGCCGGCGGCCCAGCCGGTCCAGTCCGAAGAGCTGGTCCGCCAGGGCGGGGATGAAGGCGATGGAGACGAAGATCGCCGCCACCAGCGCGAAGGTTTTGGTAAAGGCCAGTGGCCGGAAGAGTTTGCCCTCCGCCGCCTCCATCGTGAAGACGGGCAGAAAACTGATGATGGTGGTCGCCACCGCCGTCAGCACCGCGGAGGCTACCTCGATCGTGGCCTCATAGATGCTCTCCAGCCGGCTCTCGCCGGGCGGGGCAGTGTTGAGCCGGTACACCATGCTCTCGGAGAGCACGATGCCCATGTCTACCATGGTGCCGATGGCGATGGCGATGCCCGACAGCGCCACGATATTCGCGTCCACCCCGAGGTAGCGCATGGCGATGAAGCACATGAGCACCGCCACGGGCAGGGTGCCCGCCACCAGCAGCGAGGACTTGAGGTTGAACAGCAGCAGGATCACTACGATGGCCGTGATCAGGATCTCCAGCGTCAGGGCTTCCTCCAGCGTACCGATGGTTTCCCGGATCAGGTTGCTGCGATCGTAAAAGGGGACGATGGTCACCTGGCTCACGGTTCCGTCGTCGAGTACCCGTCGCGGTAGGCCGGGGGCTAGTTCGACGATCTTCGCCTTCACGTTGTCGATCACTTCGAGCGGATTGGCCCCGTAGCGCGCCACTACCACGCCACCCACCGCCTCGGCCCCCGACTTATCGAGTAGCCCACGACGCTCGGCCGGCCCCACGTTCACCCGGGCAATGTCGCTGAGACGGATCGGTACATTATTGACCTCCGCCACGACGCTACTCTCCAGGTCTTCCAGGTTTTGCAGGTAGCCGAGTCCGCGCACGAAGTACTCCGCCAGGTTGATCTCCAGCGTCGCGGCTCCCAC
>JBGTHX010000373.1:0-2586 GCA_041746055.1 Lewinella sp.
GGTAGCCGCCCAGCTTCCGGCCACGTAGCGCTTGGAGCTGTTCACGGTGGGGGCGAAGAGCGGCATCAGTACCGGAAGAAGGCGCTGCTGACCGGCCAGGTAGGATTCAAAGGTCCGGCTCATCCCGAAGCGCCCGTCCGAATCGTGGAAGGCGTTGGCCCCGTCGCGCCAGAGCGACTGGTGCAGGTGGCCGCCGCAGCCGGGGAGGGTGGCCGAGGGCTTGGCCATGAAACTGGCGACCAGTCCGTGCCGGTAGCTGATCTCCTTAACCGCCTGCTTGAAGAGTATCGCCCGGTCGGCGGCTTCCACCGCGTCGCAGTAAGTGATGGCGGCCTCCAGCGCCCCGGGGCCGGTTTCGGTGTGGAGACACTCGAGGGGGATCCCCATCCCGGCGAGTCCGTCGAAGAGGTCGCGCATGAGGTCCGACCGTTGACCCGTCCGCAGTCCCGAGTAGCCGAACATGCCCGGGGACAATGGCTCGGGATGCTGATAATTTTTGGCCGCCAGGCTATCCGGCGTTTCGCGGTAGGCAAACCACTCGTACTCCGGTCCGAAGCGCGGCGTGAATCCCATTGCTTCGGCCCGCGCCGTCACCCGCAGCAGCAGGGTACGGGGGCAGGCAATACCGGCCAGACCGGTGTCATCGCGGAAGTCGGCCAGGTAGAGGGGGAGCCCGTCTTCCCACGGCAGCGCGCGACCGGTGTCCTGGTCGATGCGGGCGTGGGCATCCGCGAATCCGGGGTCACCCACGGCACCATCGTAGAGCGCATCCTGACTGTCCCAGCCAAACACCACATTGCAGAAGCCGAAGCCCTTCTCGCGGGCCGAGTCGAACTTTTCCTTCGAGATGTACTTGGCACGGAGGATCCCGTCGGTATCGGTCACGGCAATTTTGACGCGCCGGGCGGCGTCTTCTCCGGTTGGGTCGGGCTTCGGTTGCATAGCTACAAAACTAGCTGATTTGACCCGCCCGGCGACCACGTCCTAACCTCCCCGCGTACCGTATGTCGTTTATAGTTTCTCCGCCCTCCAAGGCGTCGGACGCTTAGACTACTCCTCAGGTCGCAGATCAAACCGCTTCCGCAGCTCATCCAGCGCCGGATTCTTTTCCCGCATCGCCAGGTATTTATCCTTGGCGGTGAGTCGCTTGGCCGCGACGTTCTGTACCGGCTTCAGGCTTTCATCGTGCTCCAGGATCATCACCAGGTCCGGCCGCTCGAAGGTCCGCCGCAGGTGGGTGATCAGGCTGTCGTCGTCCCGCAGTGAGGCGATGGCCCGGGCGGAACCCACCTTCACCACCACTTCCTCCTCCCCGCGCAGGGTAGGGATGGCCTGCCTGAGGAAGACCGCCAGTGGCGTACCCTGTTGCTCGGTCAGGAAGACCTGCCAGGCTCCGGTGAGGTGCTCCTCATCCAGTTCCGGCAGATCGTCGGGGTCGGGGCGGTGCTCCATCTCCTCCTGGGCTTCGGCGATGAGACTGTCCAGGTCGATGCTCGCGAAGGCTGCCGGGCCGGGCACCGACGGCGGGGGTGCCATCGGGCTTACGGGGGGCAGCTCTCCGAAGTCCTCGGGCAGTTCGGGCTGGAGGGGGGCGTCAGGGCTTTTTTTTTCCTCCTCCACGGCGGGCGGGGCCGCGGGTGCGGAAGAGGAAACGGCGGGAGCCAGGGTTACCGGCTCGTTGCGGAAGGCGCGGCGGATGGTGACCATCCGCAGGAGGCTCATCTCCACGTGCAGCCGCTTGTTGCGGGCCATCCGGAAGCCGAGGTCGCATTCGTTGGATATATCGAGCGCGGTGAGCAGGAGGTCCGCCGGCGCGATCGACGCCTGTTGGTGGTAGCGTTCGCGGAGGCGTTCACCGACCTCGAGGAGCTGCAGGGTAGCGGCGTCCTTGCACACGAGCAGGTCCCGCAGGTGGGCGGCGAGGCCATTAAGGAACAGGTCCTCATCGAAGCCGTGTTTCAGCACGTCGTCGAAGAGGAGCATCATGCCGGCGCGGTCCTCGGTGAGGAGGCAGTCGACGGCCCGGAAGAAGTAGTCGTAATCGAGCACGTTGAGGTTTTCGATTACCGCCGCGTAGCTGATCCGGTCTCCGCTGAAACTGACGATGCGGTCGAAGATCGACAGGGCATCGCGCAGGGCGCCGTCGGCCTTCTGGGCGATGATGTGCAGGGCGTCCTCGTCGGCGGTGATACCCTCCTGCCGGCAGATGCCCTGCAGGTGCTCGATGATGTCGTTGGGCTGGATCCGCTTGAAGTCGAAGATCTGGCACCGCGACAGGATCGTGGGGATAATCTTGTGCTTCTCGGTCGTGGCCAGAATGAAGATGGCGTAGGGCGGTGGCTCCTCCAGCGTCTTCAGAAAGGCATTAAAGGCCTGCTGCGAAAGCATGTGGACCTCATCGATAATGAACACCTTGTACTCGCCCTGCTGCGGCTGAAACCGTACCTGCTCCGTGAGGGCGCGGATGTGGTCGACCGAGTTGTTGCTGGCCGCGTCCAGCTCCGTGATATTGAGGCTGGCGTTGTTGTTGAAGGCCACGCAGCTGGGGCACACGTTGCAGGGCTCGTAGTCCTCGGTGCGGTCCTC
>JBGTHX010000374.1:0-7071 GCA_041746055.1 Lewinella sp.
GACTCCTCCGCCGCCCACACCATGGCCGGCAGCAGGGCCGCCCGCACCACGGTAAAGCCGGTGGCGGCCAAGGCCGTATTGATGACGGTGCGCTTCCCCTTCGACTGCCGCTGCTCGCGCAGCACCAGCACCTCCTCGAGCAGGTACAGCCCGACGACCACGCCCGCCAGTACGGGGAAGGCCTTGCGGTCGAACCAGGGAAAATAGAACTTGAGCTTCGCCATGCTGCAAAGTACAATGCGGTCTCTCGACCGCGAAGCTGGATACCCTCAACAACGGCAAAGCCAGCGTAACCCGCACCGCGAACGCCCCCGCTCCAACCCTGTCTCCCCCTGGTACGTTCCCAAGCCAAACGAACCACATCTCATGGGCGCAGACCTCCATACCAACACCTCCCTTTCCCCCGGCATACAGGCGATGCTTCCGTTTCTGTACGCGGCGTGGTCGGACCGCCACCTGAGCGTGCCGGAGATCCGGTCGCTGCGGAAGGAGGCCGGTGAGCTGCCCTTCCTGACTGCCGAGGACAAGGCCACCCTCAACTCCTGGAGCGACCCCGTACACCCGCCCAGCCGCGAGCGGTACCAGCAGTGGCTTACCAGCGGACGCAGTGCCGCCGAGGCCCTGCCGGAAGAGGCCACCGCCAGTCTGGCCGAACTGGGGGTTTGGCTGGGGCTCGCTGCCGAAGAAGATTCCGACATCCGCCGCGATTTCTGGCGGGAACAACTGCCCGCCCTGCGCCACCTCGAGGAAGGCCTGGGGGGCGTACAGGAAGACACCTACCGCTCCCTCTTCCCCCGTTACGACCAGCGGGAAAAACTCAACGAAGCCATCGCCGGATCGACCATTGACCCGGCCGCCTTGCAGGCGCTTCTCGAAGGCCCCCGGGCAGGCATTATCGCGCGCACCAAAGAGATCCTGCTGCGGCCGAGCTTCGACCGACCCACCCTGCGGATAAAGGAGGATTACCGCGAGCAGGTACTCCGATGGTGCAGGGAACTGGCGCAGGAGGGCATTGGCGCCCTCTCCTACCCCGCCGAATACGGAGGGGAAAACAGCATGTCGGAATACGCCGGAGCCTTTGAGGCGATCGCCTACCACGACCTGAGCCTGACCATCAAGTTCGGCGTGCAGTTCGGGCTCTGGGGCGGGGCCGTGTACAACCTGGGCAGCAAGCGCCACCACGACCGCTGGCTGCAGGCCACCGGGACCCTGGAGTTGCCCGGTTGCTTCGCCATGACGGAGACCGGCCACGGCAGCAATGTCCGCGGACTGGAAACCACGGCCGTCTACGACCCCGAGACCCGCCAACTGATTGTACACTCGCCCAGTCTGGCGGCGGGTAAAGAATACATCGGCAACGCCATGCACGCCCGGATGGCGGCGGTGTTCTGTCAGCTGATCGTGAACGGGGAAAGCCACGGGGTGCACGCCGTGGTGGTACCGATCCGCGACGAAGAAGGCTACGTACTCCCCGGCATCCGGGTGGAAGACAACGGCTACAAGCTGGGCCTGAACGGCGTGGACAACGGTCGCCTCTGGTTCGACCACGTGCGGGTGCCGGTGGATAACCTGCTGGACAAATACGGGGGCATCACGGAGGAGGGCGTCTACGAGAGCCCGATCAAGAGCCCCGGCAAGCGCTTCTTCACCATGCTCGGCACCCTGGTGGGCGGACGGGTTTTCGTACCGCGGGCCGGCCTGAGTGCGGCCAAATCCGCCCTGGCCATCGCCGTCCGCTACGGGCTGCGGCGGCGTCAGTTCCCCTCCGAGTCGATGCGCTCCGAAACGATCATCCTCGACTACCCCAACCAGCAACGCCGCCTGATCCCCCGGGTCGCGAAGGCCTACGCCCTGCAATTCGGCCTCGACCACCTGCTCGACCGCTACGTCACCCGTACCCCCGACGACATGCGGGAGATCGAGGCCATGGCCGCGGGACTCAAAAGCTACACCACCTGGTTTGCCACCTCCACAATCCAGGAGTGCCGGGAGGCCACGGGCGGCAAGGGTTACCTGGCGGAGAACCGCTTCGCCGACCTCAAGGCGGACACGGACATCTTCACCACCTTCGAAGGGGACAATACCGTCCTCATGCAACTGCTGGCAAAGAGTCTGCTGACCGAATTCAAAAAATCCTTCCAGGAGGACGGCAACGTGGCGGTGCTGAAATTCATCGGCCGCCGGGTCAGCACCCTGGTCACGGAGCAAAACCCTTACGTGGTGCGGCAGACCGACCGCGAGCACCTCGAAAGCCCGGGCTTCTATCAATCGGCCTTCCACTTCCGCGCCGGCCGGCTGGTAGAAACGCTGGCCCAGCGCCTGCGCGCCTACATCAAGGAGGGCATGAGCAGCTACCAGGCGGGCCTGCTTTGCCAGACCCACATGATCGCCGCCGCGGAAGCGTACGTGGAGCAGCTGGTGCTGGATGCTAGTCTGGCCAGCATCCGACGCTTCGAAGCGTCGGACGCTCTGGAAGCGTCCGACGGCTACACCCTCTTAAAAAAATTAATCACCCTATACGCGGCCCACACCATCGAAGGGCACGCCGCCTGGTACATGGAGAGCAGCTACATCAGCGGACATAAGAGCAAGGCCGTCCGCAAGCTGGTCGACGCCCTCTGCGCCGAACTACGGCCCGAGGCCGGGGTACTGGTGGACGGCTTCGGGATACCGGACAAATTGCTGGGGGCACCGATCGCGCTGTGACGGAAGGCGTGTGATGTATCTACACGCAATTAAAACTATACCACGCGCCCTCCGTTCCACCCCAAAGACCAAACTTATGTTAGACTACCTGCTGTCCGAGTACCAGCTCGGCGATACCCAACTGAAGAACCGCGTCGTCATGGCTCCCCTCACCCGCAGCCGGGCGGAGGGCAACGTGCCCAACGATTTGATGGTCCAGTACTACCGCAACCGCGCCGGCGCCGGCCTGATCATTACCGAAGGCACCTCTCCCAGTTTCAACGGGCTGGGCTACCCCCGCATCCCGGGTAACTTCTCGATCGAGCAAATGGAAGGCTGGAAGAAAGTGACCGACGCCGTGCACGCCGAAGGAGGCAAGATCTTTCTACAGCTGATGCACTGCGGCCGCGTTTCCCACCCCGATAACCTGCCCGCCGGAGGACGCGTACTGGCCCCCAGCGCCGTAGCGATGACGGAAACCAAGATGTACGTCGACGGCAAAGGTCAACTCGACATCCCCCTGCCGCAGGAAATGACGATCGACGATATCGAGTTTGCCGTCAAGGAGTATGCCATGAGCAGCAAGGTTGCCATCGACGCCGGCTTCGACGGGGTAGAACTGCACGCCGCCAACGGCTACCTGATGGAGCAGTTCCTCTCGCCCGTGACCAACAAGCGGGAAGACCAGTTCGGCGGCTCGATCGAGAACCGTATCCGCTTCCTGCGCGACGCCGCCGAAGCGACCGTGGCCGCGATCGGTCCCGACCGGGTCGGTATGCGGATCTCCCCCTACGGTTACTTCAATGAGATGGGTCCCTTCGACGACGTCGATGAAACCTTTGTAGCCCTGGCCAAAACCATGAAGGAAATCGGACTGGTTTACCTCCACCTCGTCGACCACGAATCCATGGGCGCCCCCGCGGTACCCGCTTCCATCAAGGAGAAGATCCGCGCAACCTTCGGGAATACTGTCATTCTCTCCGGTGGCTACAACGCCCAGCACGCCGACCGCGACATCGCCGCCGGTAAGGGTGACCTGGTTGCCTTCGGCCGCCCATTCATCGCCAACCCCGATCTGGTGGAGCGCTTCCGCCAAAGCGCCGAACTCAATATCCCCGATTCGGATACCTTCTACACGCCGGGGCCGGAGGGATACATTACCTACCCTACGCTGGCAGAAGTTGTCTAGCGCGTAACCGTCGGACGCTTCCAAAGCGTCCGACGGTTTTTTCATTTAGCCGGCTTAAACTTCTTGATGCCCTCTCCAAGGTCGTGCACCATCACCGTGCCCGGCAGGTGCTTGCGCAGGATGCTCGCCCCGATGGCCGACTGGTAGCCGCCGCCGCAGTGTACGACGATCGGGCGGTCCTGAGGCACCTCCGCCCAGCGGTCGCGTAGTTCCCACACCGGCACGTTGAGCGCGCCGTAGAAGCGCGTATCCTCCTTGGCGGCGTGTTCCGGCCGTACGTCCACGATCGTGTACTTGCCCACGTAGTGGTCTTTGAATTTTTCGAGCTCGAGGGGCGGCTGGGTGATCTCGCCAAGCGCGCCGGTCCACGGGGTGAGGCCCTTTATCTGCTTATCGTAGCCGATCTTCGCGATCCCCTGGGCCAGACGGTATACGTCGTAGTGGGGGTCGATGATGAGGTGGAAATCTTCCCCCGGCCGCACGATGGATCCCAGCCAGAGGGCGAAGGGCCCGTTAGCCTGGATATTGATGGCGTGGCGCGCGTGACCGGCGTGGAAATCCCGGGCGTCGCGGGTATCGATCAGCATAATATCCGTCCCCAGCGGGATCACGGCGGGCGGGGACGCGGGTGCGGGGGGAGTCGCTACGATATCCTGCTCCGTAAGAATCACGGCCCCTCCGGTACTTTCCACCACTGCCCCGTAGGGCTGCAGTTCGCTACGGTGCTCCTCGAGGAGGTGGGCGGAGAACGGGCCCATGGCTTCCGACCAGGTGCGGTAACCTTCCGTATTATTTTCCTGACAGCCCTTTACGTAGGCCGGAATGAAGGGGTAATCCTTCAGCAGCCAGTCCGCAAAGCGGTCGGCACTCTCCTGCTGCAGGGCGGGGCTTTCGGCTTCCGCTTCGGTCAGGTTGAAGCGCTCGTGGGGGGAATCATTCACCTTGGCGAAGTGGGCTCCCTCCCCGAAGCCGGAAAAGATGGTAGCCCGCGGCGCGAATCCGGTAATGATCTGCTGGATACTATTGTATTCCTCCTTGGCGTAGGCGCGCAGTCCGTGCAGGGGATTCTTGTCCTGCGGGCGGGGCAGCGGCAAGCCGGCCCCCTGGTTCAGCAGCGTACCACCGGAGAAGATGCCCTGCACTTCGCCGTCACTATCCATGGCGAGCAGGCTTAGGCTGTCTTCGGTAAAGCCGGGGGTCCGCTGGGTCTGCACGTGGCAACCCTCACCGAAGGGGATCATCGTAGCCCGTCCGGCCTGGATGAAACGCCCTGCTCCGTGGAAGTGATAGGAGGAGGCCCCGTATACGTCGGCCTTCGTGAGCAGCCGCAGTTCTGCCCACCCGCTGGCGAAGCTGCCGGGGGTGTGGGTCATTACGATGGCCACCAGCTTTAGGTCGTTTTCTTCGAGGTATTCCAGGTAGCTGCCAACCCGGCGGCTGGGATCCACGGCTACGGCCTCGCCGGAGTCGCTGATGAGGTAGGAAAACTGGTCGGTGGTTTCGTCGTGGAAGCGCTGGATGTCCATAGGGCCCTGATTAGGTGTGATTATTTGGTTAATCACCGTCCTGCCCCGGGATGTTTAGTAACGCCGGGTGATTAGCGGCGACTGGGCCCCCGGTCCGCCGGGCCGCTTGCGCAGTTCGTCGAGCCGGTCGCGGCAGCTGTCGCAGGTGGACAGGTGCTCGCTGATCTGCCGGTAGGCCGAGCGATCGTCGTCGCGCATCGTGCCGTTCCAGTACTCGGTCAGGTCCTCATCGTCCGGGTGGCGGAAACTGCCGAAGACCTCCCGGCCGATCTTGTAAATGATGGCCGCGGCCACGGCGCTGACGAGTAGGACTCCCATAATTGAGATAAACAGGGGTAGAACGCGGATGGTTGGCGCTCTTCGTCCGGCCGCGGCGGGCATTGGTAGAATGGCCCCGCGGTGTTTGCGGGCCCCGGCGTACTTTGATCCCCATGTCGGTAGCTACCCGAGACACCACCGGTACCCAGCTCGGTAATTTAGTCGACCGGCTGGGGCGCACCCTAGTTCGCCGGCCCTTCTACCACGGGCTGGCCTGGTTCGGCTTTTTCGGCATCTTGGTGATTCTGCAACTGCAGAGCGGAGAGATAGGCGTGGGCCTGGCCGTAGTGAATGAGCTCATTACGGTGAGCGTCTTCGCCATCGTGGTCTATACCAACCTACTGTTTCTCTTTCCGGCCTATCTGAAGACCGGCCGCTACGTGCTGTATCTGGGTGCGCTCATTGGTCTGTCGCTGCTCTTCACGCCGATGGAGCTGGTGATCAAATACTTTCTCTTTTCCTACCGCGAGAAGATCCAGGTGGATCTGCTCCAGCATATGGAGGCTTACTTCCTGGGTAACTTCCTTATCGGGGGTATCAGCTCGATGGGCAAGATCATGACCGATTGGCTCACCGAGAACCGCAAGCGGCAGGAAGTCGAGAACGAGACGATGCAGTCGGAACTGCGCTTCCTCAAGTCCCAGATCAATCCCCACTTTCTATTCAATACCCTCAATAGCCTCTACGCCCTCACCCTCAAGAAATCCGATAAGGCACCCGACATCGTGATCAAACTGTCGGAGATGATGCGCTACATGCTCTACGAGTGCAACGAGCCCAAGGTGCCGCTGCGCAAGGAGATCAACTACCTGCAAAACTACCTCGACCTCGAACGGTTACGGCAGCGCGAAGGCATCGACATCAGCCTCGACGTGGAGGGCCGCGTGCAGGACCAGCAGATCGCCCCGCTGCTGCTCATCCCTTTTCTAGAAAACAGTTTCAAGCACGGCATCAACGCCGCCATCAAGGGCGGTTTCGTCCACGCCACCCTGAAGGTGGAACACCGTTTCATCCGTTTCCACCTCGAGAATACGAAGGGCAACGTCCTGCCGCGCTCCCCCGACACGGCCCGGCCCAGCGGCGGCATCGGACTGGTCAACGTGCGCCGCCGCCTCGAGCTTCTCTACCCCGAGCATCACTACCTCGACATCATCGAAACCCCCACGACCTACGCCGTGCGCCTCGACCTGCAACTGTAATACACCGGCCCCGCGCCAACCCCTTTTCTACCCTTAAATTCAGCACACCATGATCAACGCCATCATTGTAGACGACGAGCCCCTCGCCCAGGACATCCTGGAAACCTACCTCGAAAAGATCCCCGAAATCGAACTGGTCGCCAAGTGCGACAAC
>JBGTHX010000375.1:0-3223 GCA_041746055.1 Lewinella sp.
CGGTGGCGAGATCGGCAGTCAAGGCGCGCAGTTCTTCGGCAGGCAGGGAGGCCTCGACGGTGAGTTCGAACATCTCGGTGACGATGGGGGTCGATCAGTGCACGACGCGTATGGTGAGACTGCTTCCTTTCTTGCTGTCGAGGAATGCTGATTTCCCGGCGATGTTGTCCGTGGGTATTCCGTAGTCGCCGTGAACCGGTGTGTCGAGCCGGAGATGGAGATCGACCTGGCGGAGTGGGTCACGTGATCCCCAGAAGCAGGACCAGTTGGCGAAACCCGGGGACCGGTCCATGGCGTTGAGGCCCGGGAACCTGCTCAGCGCGGCGGTGTCCAGGATGGTGCAGGCATCGCTGCGGGCGTGCGAGTAGCCTGAGGTGCGATGGGGGACGTAAGTGATGCCGCCGGACTGTTTGAGCCGTTCCTCGGCAGACAACGTGGCGGCTGCGGTCACCGCACACAGGTCAACTTCTTCGTCGCCGTAGGTGAAAGTTTTGAGTGTGATCCGGGGCTGGTCGGCCCGCAGGATGTGGCGCTGGCAGGCTGTCGTACCTTCAAAGCGAACGCGGCCTTCGGGATCGATCGCCTGGTCGCTCAGCTGCCCGGGTGTTCCGGGAAGACCGGCTACCGACCGCACGAGAAAAGCATGACCATCGATCATCTGGCGACGCACATCGCCGACATCTTCGGGTGGCCATCCTTCATGCTCGAGACCGATGAGCTGGACCTCGCGAAGTCCGATCCGCCCCCAACAATGGAGTCGGGCAACGCGCTGTTGGAAGCTATGGACCGGGGCTTCGCACGGAGCAAATCTGCCCTAACATCCACCAACGATCAGGACCTGGAAAAGCGGTGGGCCATGAAGATGAACGGCCAGCTGATCTACGACTGGAGCAAGTACGAAGCCATCCGCCACGCTCTGAACCAGATCACCCACCACCGGGCGCAACTGGGGGTGTACTATCGCTTGCTGGAGATTCCCTTGCCGGCCAGTTATGGGCCTAGCGCGGATGAGACCTTTTCCTGATATTGCCAAAGCAGTAAGCCTGCCTACAGATCAGCCGAACCCTCCCGTACCTAAAAATAGGTGTCCGAAGACTTTTGCAGCGGGTTATCCGGTTTAGCAAGATATTATGAAGACGCTGCTATTTTCCCTACTGCCCATTCTCCTATTTGCCTGCGCTGCTCAGTTACCTTTTAGCAAGCCAGGCCATTGATCCGACGTTGGCCGACAAGGAGGGGCTTACTCCCCTCGACTACGCCCGCCAGGCCGGGGCGGAAGCGGCGGAGGGCCTGCTCCGTTAACTTCTTACCGTAAACCGAAATGGCCGACCACCTTTTTCAGTCGGTCAACCCCCCATATGCTGCTTAAATGGGTAGCCCAAACCCAGGGTACAGGGGTGGAGCCACTCCTGGTAATGCCTTCGGCGTGCGGGACAAGGAGTGGTACCGGCGCATACCTACGTATTGTGTCTATGGCCGAGTGTTAGGTTGACCCTAGAGGCCGGGCTATAAGCCCGGCCACCCGGTATCTCTCGGCCTTAAACCGGCCGGGTAGCCGGGCCTGTGGCCCGGCTTGTTGTGAACCATATAGCAGCAAAGCATTCCGAGTCACGGTGGTTGAAATGTCACCCCCCGGTCTATGCCCAACCTGCGTGTACCCCCTGATTACCGCTAAGCAACCCACCTAGCGGCCCCATCCTACTGCGCCGACGGCGTCCGTGTTTTATCACGCAAGAAATAAGCCACCACCGCCGAAGTCACCAATCCCATCACCAAGGCCCCGATGGCGGACTGCAGGATGTAATTGCCCAGAGTGAAATAGTTGGCGGCCACGCTACGGGAAAGCTGGCCGCTTTCCACGGCGTAGTTGGCCACGTTGGTGAAATAATCCGGCGTAATGACGGTGTGGGCCAGGTACTGCGCCGCCGGCGACAGCAGCGCGATAATCAATGAAGTGATCGATCCCGTAAGGAACCCCTGCCCGAAGGTCATGCTCCCCCCGAAGTAGTACTCCCGTTTGTCCCGCAGCGCGAAAATGTAGATCAGAATGGAGGGGATGGCGACCAGGTTCGTATAGGTGGCGTGCTGATCAATGTGGGGGCCGTGGAGGCCAACCAGGCGCTCGAGGCCCAGCCACAAAAGCATCATGGCCGTGAAGATCAGGGCCCACTTGATTTCGATGCGGTATTTTCCCATAGTGGGTGAGGTTTGGAAGTACGTGGTTAGGAGAAAGATAGGGCGCAGTGGCAGGGAACCAAAACCCCCGGCACCCGCGTTCCCGCCATATGTCCAAAGCCTGTCTCCTCTTTATTTGCAGCCGCAACGAGTGGCGCAGCCGTACGGCCGAAACGCTCTTTCGCCGCGACGACCGATTCACGGTTCGATCCGCCGGGACCTCGCCGCGGGCGCGCATCCGGGTGAACCGGGAGTTGCTGGAGTGGGCCGATACGGTATTCGTGATGGAGGACAAGCACCGGGCGTATCTGCTCGACCGCTTCGGGAGGGGGAACTGGTCCGACCAGATTGTGGTACTCGACATCCCGGATGAGTACCAATACATGGACGCGGAGCTGGCAGCAGAACTGCGGGCGGCGGTGGAGGCGCAGGTTGGATAGTTGCCGCACGAAATCCCGGGGCGCAGCCCGTATATTGACCGGGTACCGGGTAAAATAGCCGATCAGCCATGAAATATCTCTCTCTCCTTCTGGTCTGCCTGGCCCCGTTGGCTACCGCCCTGGCCCAGCCAATCCCCCTGGTATACGACGGGGAAAATACCGGCGCGGATTGTCCGACGCCCGTACTGCCGGCCTTCGCCGACCTGCCGGAGGTGACCACCCTGCCCGATCCCTTTCTCGCGGCTGACGGAAGCGGACGCGACACCTCCTTCGCCGCCTGGGAGTGCCGCCGCAACGAGATCCTGGCCGAGATCCAGCACTATGAGGTAGGGCAGAAGCCTCCTCGGCCGGACACGCTGCTTGCCCGCTACGACGGCGACACGCTTTACGTGGACCTCACCCACCACGGCGCAACCCTGACGCTCAGCTGCGCGGTCACGCTCCCGAAGAGCGAAGGCCCTTTCCCGGCCGTGATCGGCGTGGGGCGGGGGAGCGGCAGTCTGCCGGCGGAACTCTTCAGTACCCGGGGCATCGCAACGATCGCCTTCAATACTTCGCCAAGACGCTTGCGGGGGATCGTGCCATCCATGCAGTAGTAGTCGGGCGAG
>JBGTHX010000376.1:0-5081 GCA_041746055.1 Lewinella sp.
TCATTCACTCCGGCGACAGCCTGCGCCTCCTGCGCGAACTGGACAAGCGCTCCGACGACCGGAGCATCGATGTCCTCCTTCAGTACCACATCGGACTGGAGGAAAGCAAATACGGCCTCACCCGGGCCTCCGGCCGCGCGCTGATGGAGTCCGTCCGGAAGGAACCACTGCAGCACGTCCGCATTTTGGGTGTGATGGGCATGGCTACCCACACCGATGAGGAAGATCACATCGCCGAGGAGTTCCGCACCCTCCACGGGATTTACTCGGAACTCAAAGCGGAATATTTCGCGGAAAGCACGGACTTCTCCGAGATAAGCATGGGCATGTCGGGCGATTACGCCATCGCCCTCCGCCAGGGAAGCACCCTCGTCCGGATCGGCAGTCGCCTGTTGGGCGAACGCAAGTACTAATACTTACTTCCCGTAACGCCAGGCGAGTACGCGGCTTTTCTTGTTTCCCTGCTCGAGGGGTAATATCCTCATCTCTACCGGTAAGCGATCCAGCAGGTGACGTGCCGTGTCGAGGTAGCCGCGCTTGGAGACCAGGGTCGTAAACCATCCCACCTGCCGCCTGAATGGGTCACTTTCGGCGATCATCCGCTTCAAAAAGCGTAGCTCGCCCCCCGCCGTCCACAACTCCGAGTCGGCCCCGCCAAAGGAGAGTCCGCGGTCCGTGCGGCCGAGCTTGCTCCACTTCTTCGCTCCGGCGTGCTCCGCCTCCTCCCGGCTGCCGTAGAAGGGCGGATTGCAGATGCTGACGTCGAACCGGTCCTGCGGGGCGACCACCCCCGCAAAGACGGAAGCGGGGTCCTCCTGCCGGCGGACCTCAATGTTCCCGCGGAGCACCGGATTGAATTGCACAATGGCCCGCGCTACCTTCACGCTGTCCGGATTGATCTCCGTACCCACGAATTGCCACCCGTACTCCCGCGTCCCGAGGATGGGATAGATCGCGCTGGCCCCCGTGCCGATATCCAGTACCCGCCGTGTATCAGGAGCGAGGTCCTTTACGGCATGGAGGTAGTCCAGGCGTCCCGGCAACGGAGGCACCAGGTGGTCCTCGGGGATGTCCCAGTGTTTCAGGCCATAGTCGCGCAGGAGCAGTGCACGGTTGAGCAGCAGCAGGGCCCGACGGTTGCTGAAATCCAGGGTTGGCTTACCCGCCGGAGTGACCGTCATATACTCCTTCAGCTCGGGGCTGACCCGGCACAACTCGGCAAAGTCGTGCTTATCACGGTAACGGTTGCGGGGATGCATAGGCGGGACGGGCGGCGAAGATAGCCCCCGAAGCGAAGATTTCCCCCGCGCTACCCGGAACACGCGCGTCCATCATCCGTTCTCATCCCGTTAATCCCCCCTATGAAGATCTACCATTGCGGTAACTGCAACTACCCCGTTTACTTTGAGAATGTGGTTTGTAGCAACTGCTCCAGCTACCTGGGCTACGAGCCCGCCCAGGACCGCATGCTCGGTCTCGCGCCCGGGGAAGGCCCCTGGATGTGCGGTCCCCAACACGATACGCCCTACATCTACTGCGGCAACCACCAGCACCAGGCCTGCAACTGGCTGATCCCACAGTCGGACGAAACCGGACTCTGCGAAGCCTGCGACCTCAACCGTACCGTACCGGACCTCAGCGATGCGGAAAAGCTCGGGGAATGGCAGCAACTGGAACAGGCGAAGCACCGGCTGGTCTACGCACTCAAGCGGCTCGGTCTCCCCGTGCAGGACAAAATGTCGGCCCCCGACCGCGGCCTCGCCTTCGACTTTCTGGCGGATACGGACCAGTCCGGTTCGGTGATGACCGGCCACGACGACGGGCTCATTACGCTGAACGTCAAGGAAGCCGACCCCGTGGAGCGCGAATCCACCCGCGTAGCGATGCACGAAAAGTATCGCACCCTCATCGGTCACTTCCGCCACGAAGTGGGCCACTACTACTGGGATCAGCTGGTCGATTCCAATCCTGCCTTACTACAGGAGTTCCGGCGCATTTTCGGCGACGATCGCCAGGACTACGGAGAGGCGCTCCAGCAGCACTACCAGAACGGCGCACCCTCGGACTGGCAGAGCCACTACATCAGCGAATATGCTACCATGCATCCGTGGGAGGACTGGGCCGAGACCTGGGCGCACTACCTCCACCTGCTGGACATGCTAGAAACCGCCCATGCCTTTGGCATGCGCGTGAATCCGCCCACCGCGCCGGACCAGATGATGGCCGTGTCGGCCGATTTCGACCCCTACGAGGAACTCAACATGGAGGCTATTCTCCGGGCCTGCGTGCCCCTCACCTTCGCCATCAACAGCCTCAACCGAGGCATGGGGCGGCCCGACCTCTACCCCTTCGTGATCAATGATTCGGTGCGGGAAAAACTCTCTTTCGTGAACCGCGTCGTGAAGAGCGCGCCCGCATCACTCTAGCTGAAATTTAATTGGGAGGTTGAATTGTACGCGCACCGGCTCACCGTCCGCAGTGCCGGGTTCCCAGCGTGGCAGTAAGCCGACGATCCGGAGGATCTCTTCCCGGATGTCCTCGTTGAGGCTGCGAATCGGACGGATGTTGGTGACTTGGCCGTCCCGCTCGACGACGAAGCCCACGACGGCCATTCCTTCCACGCCGAATCTCCGGGCCCGGGCGGGGTAGCGGACATTGGAATAGACGAATTCCAGCATCCGTCGGTCGGCACATTTCTTGCGCTCGGCGTAGTCAACTATCGTCTCACAGCCGGGATACAGGGGTAATCGCTCCCTGCTTGCGGTACAGGCATATTCACCGATGCGCGATAGGGAATCGCAACCGTTTGCGGGACGATCGGATGTATAGGCGGCCGACCCGACGAGGGTACCGGTACTATCGTAGTAGGTGACCATTCCCTCCAGTTTCCCCGCCGTGTATGATTCGGTCCGCTTCAGCGTGCCGGCCTCATCGAAATGTTCCCAGGTACTGGCTTTCTCCCCTCCGCTATAGGTGCCACGCGAAGCTAGCTCCCCGCTTTCGTAATAGGTCAAGTAGGGACCGTCCAATTCGTTCATGTGGTAGTTGTACTCTGACTGCAATTGTCCCGATTCGTACCAACTCCTGGCCGGTCCGTGCGCCCTACGCAACTTCTTATCGGAATAGCGGACCAGGCCTGTAATCTGTCTAGTCTCCGGATAGTAGAACCGGCGGATATAGTCCCCCTCCGCGGTTATCGTGATCACCCATTGGTAGGCGGACTTCACTTCGGTCTCGCCGGGCGCAAAGTCGGCCGCGTATCGCTCCTTGAACCGATGGTCGGATTTTTGCGCGTAGGACGAAATACCGATTGTGAGAAAAAGTAGGATGAGTAAAAACAAGCGGGTAGAAATCATATCGTGAACTGGTGAGTGCGGCGGTATCGCCGCACGATCAACGCGAAGCCCCCACCCTATCTTGCGCCTTATGGATACGCTGCCCCTTTCGCAACTGGCCACTTTTATCCGGCGCGTCTTCGCGCTTAACCTGCCCGAACCGGTGTGGGTGAGTGCCGAACTCGCGCAGGTGAGCGAATCGCGCGGCCACGTGTGGCTGACGCTGGTGGAAAAGGAGGAAGAGGGTGACGCGATCCTCACCCAGCTCGACGCGGTGGTCTGGTCAGGGACCTTGAGCCGCATCCGCAAGGCCCACGGTTCGAAGATGGTCAAGGGTTTACTGCAGCAGGGCATGTCGGTACGCCTGAAGGTCACGGCCTCCTTCCACGAACGCTTCGGCCTGAAGCTGGTCGTCGAAGACCTGGATCCGGAGCACACCCTCGGCAGCCTGGAGCGCCGGCGGCAGGCCACCCTGGAGGCCCTGAGCCGCGACGGCATCCTGTACCGCAATGCTTCCCTACCCTTACCGCCGCTGCCGCGCCGCCTGGCCGTAATCAGCGCGGACCATGCCGCGGGCTGGTCCGACTTCCGGCAGCAACTCGCCGGAAATCCCTTCGGTTATCAATTCAGCGCGGAGCTCTACTCGGCGGCCATGCAGGGTGCCCAGACGACCGAGGAAGTGGTGCGGAGACTCAAGCAGATTGCCCGCCGGCGGTCGGAGTACGACCTTATCGTGATCGTGCGCGGGGGCGGCGGCAAGACCGACCTGGCCGCCTTCGACGATGAAATGCTCTGCCGCGCCGTAGCCGGTGCCCCGCTTCCGGTGGTCGTGGGCATCGGGCACGAGGTGGACGATACGGTGCTCGACCGGGTCGTACATCGCAGTCTAAAGACGCCGACGGCGGTAGCCGCTTTCCTGATCGACTCATTGGTAGAAGCGGAGGGGCGCATGCTGCACCTGGGCCGGCAAATCACTTCGGCGGCTACCACCCTGCTTGCCATGGAAACCAACCAACTGGACCGCCGACGCCAACTACTGGGTCAGCGGTCCGCTTCCGCGGTACACACCTCGCACCTGCGCACCGCCGCCCTGGAAAAGGAATTGCGGGTAGCATGCCAGACCGCCCTGAATACCGCGCGACGACAGCTTGAGCAGCAAAGCCGGCTACTGCAGGCCCTGAGACCGGAAACCACGCTGGCACGCGGATATGCTCTGCTGAGTCAGGCGGGCAAACTCATCACCTCCACCGCTGATCTCAAGATCGGTGCCGTGGACGTGCGCCTGCGCGACGGTCGTACTACGCTGGATAGGAACTAGGCTCCGAACCCGATAGACTTTTTACCCTCTTTGCTACCCCGGTACAGCTCGGCCATGCGGATGGCGGTGACGGCAGCCTCCACCCCCTTATTACCGTGTTTCCCACCGGCCCGGTCCAGCGCCTGCTGGTGGTCATTGGGGGTGAGTACGCCGAAGATGTAGGGCCGGCCGCTGGCGATGCTGAGGTTGACGAGTCCCTGGCTGACGGCATTGTTGATGTACTCGTCGTGCTTGGTTTCCCCCTTGATCACGCAGCCGAGGCAGATAACGGCGTCGAGCTTGTGACGCCCGGACAGGATGCGTGCGGCGGCGGGTAGTTCGAAGGTACCGGGGACCTGAACGTTATGAATGGAGTCTTCCTTCGCGCCGTGCCTGACCAGCGTTTCGAAGCAACCCGCGTAGAGCGCGTGGGTGATATCGGCATTCCA
>JBGTHX010000377.1:0-7078 GCA_041746055.1 Lewinella sp.
TTGACGCCGACGGTGGGCCGGTGGGGGATGCGGTTGGCCCGGTGGAAGAGGTCGATGGGGAAATTCGACATGATGCCCCCGTCCACGAACAGGATCTCGACCTCACCCTGGAGGCCTTCGGCGTCAAAAAAGATGCCGAGATCAAGCGGAAGATCACCCATTTGCAAGAGCGGGAGGAACCCTACAACATTCTCTGGATCGATGATAAGCTCACCTACCCCCTGCCGATGGCCATCCTTGATCGCCTCCACACCTTTTGCTATACGGTGCGCACCAGCGACGAAGCCCTGGGCCGGCTCATGGACAACAACCGCCACGGTGCTGCTCCCACCAAGCGCATCGACCTGGTCATCAGCGACGTCACCCGCCTGGAAAGGACCCCTGATGACCAGGTGCGGGGAATCGACTTCGCCGCCATGCTCCAGGCCGACCCGTTCCTGAAATCGGTGCCCGTACTTTTCTACGCGCACAAGCGCAGCGAACTCGAGGAGCGCTACAGGCGGGAACTACCGGCCAACGTGGTCAACCACCCCAACCGGTACACCATCCTGCACGGCGACTTTATCGCGGAAGTGGTGGATGCCCTTTACGCCCGGGCCATCGCCCTGCCGGCTGAGGAATGATCAACGCCGGATCACGCGGCGAACCTGATCGCCGATGCGCAGCAGGTAAATCCCGGCGGGCAGTCCGGCGGTATCGAGGGTCGCTTCCCCGGAGGCCAGGCTCACCGGCTGCTCGGTCACCTGCCGGCCGGTCATGTCGTACAGTTCGACGGAGACCGTTCCGGTGGTCGTAGCCGACCACCGCAATTGCAGATCGCCGGCGGTAGGATTGGGGAACAGGCTCAGTCCGGTCACGAGGGCCGCGGGCGGCCGGACGGGATTGGTCGCGTCGGCGGAAATCCCGATCCCGTGGGAGGTTACGGGCAGGTAACCCCCACTTTCGGTGGTGACCACGAATTTGAAGTCGTCCTTCATCCGCACCGTGTCCAGGTTCTCGTAGATGAGCAACTGATCGTTGATATCCGACTGGGTGAAGGTGTCGCCCAGGACCAGGGTCCGGCCGTCGCGTTCGAGCAGACCGTGGGCGGGCAGACGGGTGAGCACAAAGTAGGTGGCCTCGGGGCTGTCCTCGCCGCTCCTGATCTCCAGCTCGGCACGCACCACGGGGTTGCGCCCGAGGGGCTGTACCAGCGTCGTATCATTCACCAGGGTCTCGGGCGTGGGGGCACTCGCGTCGGCGCAGAATTCCACGTCCCACTTGACGATCTGCCCGGCGGCGCCATTGGTTTCGCTTACGGCGACGGACAGTACCCACTCGCCGAAGGTGTCTTCCCCGTTGAAGGCGGACAGGGAATCGAGGGGCCGAAACACCCGCTGGTCATCGGGGGGACAGGCCACCTCATCCGGCGCCTGGTCGTCAAAGCCAAGGTTGATCGAGTTGGTGCTGAAGCACTTCTCGGCGTAGAGCCTGACCGCGGTACCGGCGGGACTGGTCAGGGTAAGCGACACCTTGGAGGCAAACTGGTAATTGACCTGCACGTTGGGCAGGTTAAGGTCATTAATGGTGCCGCGGCGGTCGACGAAGAGCTTGGACTCACGGGTGAAGCTACCGCCCGTTCCGGGCAGGGAGACGGGGGTATCGGTGCTCTCGTAGGTGTCGCAGCGGCTGCTGACCGTATGGAAGGAAGCGGTCTCGGTCCAGCCGCCCGCCCCACAGGCGTTAACGGGGCGTACGCGCCAGAAGTAGATCAGGTTGGGGGCGAAGAACTCCTCCGGGGTGAAGGTGGTCTCCGTCAGTCCGGATTGGGCGGCGAAGAGCGAAGCCTCCGAAAAGTCGGGGGAGGTAGCGATCTGCACCTCGTAGCCGTCCGCGTTGACCGATCCGCTCCAGTCGAAGGTGGTAGTGAGCTGGATGCCTTCGGTGCCCTCGGCGGGCCCTTGCAGGCTGAGGTCGGAGAAGTCGTTGGCGATCACGTCCAGGACGATCTCGCGCCGGCTCGTATCCAGGCCCTCCGCGGCTACGGTGACGGGAATGGTGTAGCGGCCCGAAACATTTACCTCCTCCAGGTTTAGGGTGAGGGTGGTGGTCTGGCCGGGGATCAACTGGGTGCGGTCGAAGCTGGCAACCAGGTTGGCGGGGAGGGAGTCGGCGTCCACGGACAGCGTAACCGGGCGGTCGAAAGCGAGTATGCTACCCACGGTGAAGGTAGCGGTCACGGTTTCGGGCAGGCAGATATTGGCGTAGTGCAGGTCGTAATCGAGGGTGTAACCGGGCACGGTGGCGGCCTCGATGCTAAAGTCGGAGCCGTTCATATGGTAGAAGATGTTGCCGGCCGCTTCCACCACGATGCGCATGGCGTCGCCCAGGCTGTCGGGGACGGTGACGAAGGCGCTGCCGGTATTCGCGGCATTGGCCACCAGCACCCGGTCGAAGGTGAGGCCGCCATCGCCGCTCAGGAGGATATTGACGGTTTCGGCGAAGACGGGGAATCCGTCGGTGCCGGCTACGTCCCAGGTCACTTCCCGGTAGTCGCCTACCTGCCAGGTGGAGTCGCCGTCCTGCAGGGGGTCGTTCACCGTGAAGGGGCCGATGTCGGCCACGTTGAAGGTCACGGCTTCCCAGTCTACCCCGCCGGCTTGGGTGTTGTTGTCGCGGGCGGTGAGGCGGAAGGTGAGCTCCCGCTCGTAATCGGGCAGCAGTTCGTCCTTGGCGTCGATTTGGTTGGCTACGCGGTCGACCCGCGGGAAGTAGCGGGTGAAGCCGTCGGCGGTCGGTACCACGGAGCGGAAGATGGGTGCGTTGCCCTCGGCCTCGTACAGCTTGGTGGCCGGTCCGAGGTCATATTCCTCCCAGTTGAAGGTCAGCTGTTCCTGCGGATCGTTGGCGTCGGTGGCGGTACCCGTGAGGCGGAAGGGGGTGTTCCGGGGGATGTAGAAGCCGTCCGCGTAATCCAGCGTGACGTCGGGGGTGACGTTGTCGGTTTCGATGACGGTGGCGCAACCGGCCGCCCCACCAGTGCGGGTGAAGTCGAGAAACTGCTCCAGGCTGGCGGTGTGGTAGTAGGCGTCGAAGCCGCCGATGTTCTGGTCGCCGCAGGCGCCGGCGTACGACATGATGGTGGAGCCGGACCCCGGCTCGTAGGCGGTGCTACCGGCCCGCTGCTCCATGCTGGGGGGACAGTTGTTCCAGCTGTGGGAGACGCTGAACTGGTGGGCGATCTCGTGGGCCATGATGCGCTCGGCCGTGCGGGCCACATTGTTGCTCTGCAGGCAGGTCACGCCGCGGGTCTTGCTGCCGGAGCAGGCGAGCCCGCTCACTACCCCGCCCACGTCGACGCAGCGCTTGGTAAATACATGGCCGAGATCGTAGGCCGAGGCGGGAATATCGTTCAGGTTGAAGGCCTCGATCACCTGACCGAGGAGGCCGGTGCCCTTGTCGGCATCGGTAAAGGGGTCGGTCGTGGGATCGAGGTAGATGAGCCCCTCGGAAAGATCGAGCAGCCGCAGGTTGACGCCTACCTCGGGTTCGAAGATGGCATTGAGCACCGTCAGCGAGGTATTAAAGGCGGCCAGTACGTCTTTGGTGGTTCCGCCGACGGCCTGGGCAAATTCCCCCGTATTCGTCATGGCCAGGTCGTAGCGCCGCAGCTCGCGGGCGTCGCCCCCGCTCTTGGTAAGGCCCTTGGCACCCGCGTGCCCCGCCGCCTGAAGGTCGGTATGGTTCAGGGGATCGTCGGGGTTGTAGCCGCAGGACAGGGGCAGGGCCACTTCCTCCCCGCTGTACGAACGGGAATAAAAGACGAGGTGATCCACGTCGGTTTCTCCCGGCTGGATGGCGTAGGTGCCGTCGGGGCCGGGCAGCAGGGCATCCACGCCCTTGTGGGAGATGGCGACGCGGCCGGGGCCCCAGGGACCTTCCACCCGGTAGCTGGTCAGTTCGGGGTATTTAGCCGCCAGCACGGGACCGAATACGCTGCTTTCCTCGGTGGTGAAGGAGGCGAACTTACCGCTGGGCAGGGGCAGCTCGATCGTACGGCTCTTGGCCCTGAGCTGCAGGCGGAAGGCGGAAACGTCGAGGGCCAGGTGGGCGTAGGCGCCCTCCATCTCGGGACCCTGCCGGGAGGGGGAGGTGAATTGGAAAGCGGATTGCGCAAACAGGGGGCCGGCGAAAAGCGCCAACAACAGGAGTAAAGCTCGGTGCATACCAGGGTTTTAAGAGTGGAAAGATAACCCCGGAGCCTGCCCCTAAATTGTCGGGCAATTAATACCGGGCCGGATTTTCTCCCGGCAGGGCCGCCCGGATGAAGGCGCGGATATCCTCGTTGGCGGTCTCTAGGTCGGGCCGGCGCAGGTACATCATGTGGCCGCTCTCGTACCCTTTGAAGCTGAGCCGGTCCCGCATCCGCCCGCTGGGATCGAGGTGCCAGAGGGAGTACTTGGCGTCGTAGTAGTTGGTGGCGCCGTCGAAGTAGCCCGACTGGATCATCACGTGCAGGTAGGGATTCTGGGCCATGGCCTGCCGCAGGTTGGGTCCGGTGCGGTCGCCGGAGCGGTCCCAGGGGTGTACGGGGCCGAACATATTATACTGCAGGTCGGTGCGGAAGCCGAGCTCCTCCCGCAGGTAGTAATTGATGGCGGGGGTAAAGGAGTGCAGCCAGCTGGTGAGCTCGCTGTTGTAGTCCGGCCCGTCGCCGCCGGCCATGGCGTCGATGCCTTTGTAGCGGCTGTCGAGGCGGCCTACGGTGTAGTCTCCGGCCTCTTCGCCGCGGAGCAGGTGCTTCCAGAAGTAGGAGGTGGAGGGCATGAGGTTGTTGTCCAGCCACTCCTGGGCGTCCAGCCCCGAATAGCGGGCGGCGGTCTGCGCCACTTCCCGCTGCTTTTCTTTCGGGAGGTCCATGCCGCTGGCCAGGGCGGGCAGCAGTTCGTCGCGGGTGTAGGCCTCCACCTCGGCGAGCAGGGGCTCGAGGGCCATGGACTGCAACTCCTGCGGAAGCCGCTCGTGGTACCAGGCCGCGGCGGCGAAGTAGGGCAGCTGGTTGGCGGATTCCACGATGCCGGCGCGCTCGATGCCGATCTCGGTGGGCGATACCAGGATGACGCCGTTCAGGTACATCCAGGCCTGCTCCTGGAGCTCGAGGGCTAGGCCGGAGACCCGGGTGGTACCGTAGCTCTCTCCGATCAGGAACTTGGGGGAGCGCCAGCGGTCGTGGCGGCTCACCCAGTTGCTGAGCCAGTCCGAGAGATACTTGATGTCCTGGTTGACGCCGAAGAACATCTCGCGGTCGGCCCCCTCCACCATGCGGCTGAAGCCGGTATTGACGGGGTTGACGTAGACGATGTCGGCCAGATCGAGCACCGAATAGGGGTTATCGCTGATGCCGTAGGGCTGCACGGGGTAGCCTTCGGGGTCGATATTGAGCACCTTCGGACCGGTATAGGCGAGGTGCATCCACACCGAGGCGGAGCCGGGGCCACCGTTGAAGCTGATGAGGAGGGGCCGGTTGGGGTCGTCGCGGTCGGTGCGGCGGTAGTAGGTGTAGTGCAGGCCGGCGACCACCTTGCCCGCTGCGTCGTAGACGGGCTGCACGCCGGTCTCGACGCGGTAGGCCACGTTCGCTCCTCCGATCCGTACGGCATCTTCGGACACGATCATCGTATCCATGGGCAGGTTACGGCTGTGCTCCTGGGCCAGGAGCGGGGCGGCGCAGACGAAAAGGGCGAAGGCGAGGAGTCGGAGCATGGGGGATTGGCTTGGAGCGTAGAGGTTCCGCAAAATATCACTTTGGTCCCGAGGTGCCAAGCACGGAGAAATCGTGACCTTTGCGGGGTAGCCTAAAATGACCCAGCGTGCGAGGTACCCTCCGGCAGTGGCGAGAATTCTTCTCCAGCAATCCCTACCAGCAACTGCTGGCGACTTCCTGGCGCTACGCCCGGGGGATGCGGGGGCGGTATCTGGTGATCTACGGGATGTTCCTGTGCGTGAACCTGATCGTGTCGCTGCAGCCCATCATCTTCGGCTATTTCGTCAACTTCCTGCAGGAGGGCGAGGGCGACCTTATCCGTGGGGCGTGGATCTACGGCGGGGCCTATATGGCGACTATCCTGGGCTTCTGGTCCTTCCAGTGGCCGGCCCGGCTGATGGAGCGGCGGATGGCCTACGACATCAGCCGGCGGCTGCTCATGGAGACCTACGAGCGGGTGGTACACCTGCCGCTGGAGTGGCACCGGCAGCACCACAGCGGGGATACCATCAACCGGACGCGGAAGTCTTACGAGGCGCTGAAGACCTTCTTCGACGACGGTTTCGTGTACTTCCAGACGCTGGTGCGGATGTTTATCTCCATCGTGGCCATCATCTGGTTCAGTGCCCTGTTCGGCGGGGTCGCGGGTGCTACGGGAATCCTGGTGGTGCTGTGCGTGCTGGCGTTCGACCGCCCCATCATCGCCGCTACGAAGGAGACCAACGAGCGGGAGAACGACCTGTTGTCGGGGCTTTCCGATAACCTCGGCAACATCATCACCGTCACCACCCTGCGACTGGGTAAGCAGACCTCCAAGCAGATCGACAAGCGCATCGGGGCCGTGTGGCCGCCCTTCCTGCGCATCACCCAGCTCAACGAGCAGAAGTGGTTCACGACCGGGGTGCTGATCGGGCTCATGTACGTGGCCATCGTGATCGGCTACGTGTATCAGAATTACGTGCCGGGCCAGGTATTCCTGGTGGGCGGCCTGGTGACGCTGATCGGTTACGTGACCCAGTTTGCCAACATGTTCAACGCCCTCACCGGGCAGTACAACACCATCATCCGGCTGCGGGCCGACCTGGCCGCCATCGACCCCATCACCGCCGCCTACCGCGAGCGGGCCCGGCCGGAGCTGGCCGCCGGCACTAAGGTGCCCAAGGACTGGCGGGAGATCGGCATTGACGGCCTCAGCTTCACCTACGACCGCGCGAGCAACGACGCGCACCGGCTGACGGACATCAGTCTGCGGCTCGGGCGCGGTAAGCGCATCGCCTTCATCGGCCCCAGCGGCAGCGGTAAGACGACCCTGCTGTACAACCTGCGCGGCCTGTA
>JBGTHX010000378.1:0-2816 GCA_041746055.1 Lewinella sp.
GCGAGGGTGGAATGGTATTGTTCTCCGAACGCGACCGACAACTTCAACGACGGGGTGCCGCGGCCCAGAACCAATTACTGAATACCTACGGCGGCCGGCCGCTGGTCGACTACCACCTCGACGAGATCGTGGTTTTCGCCATCAATCCTGACGGCAGTCCGCAGTGGAGCAACATCATGCACAAGAAGCAGTATAGCCAGGACGACAACGGCGTCTACTCCAGCTTCTTCCTCATGGAAACCCCCAGTCGGCTGCGCTTCCTCTTCAACGACGAGATCCGCTTCGAGAACACGGTGAGCGAATACGTCCTGAACCCCCGCGGCGAGTTCGACCGCAACAGCCTGTTCCACACCCGCGACCTCAACCTCCGGCTGCGCTTCCGCGACGGCATCCAGGTCGCCGCCAACGAACTGGTGCTGCCCAGCGAGCACCGCAACCGCCTGCGGCTTGTCAAAATGACCTACGAGGCCCGATGATCCGCGTCCTGCTTCCCCTGTTGGTACTCGCCTGCGCGCCCCGCCTCGCCGAGGGCACCTATTTGGTCACGCCGGATGCGGCCCAGAGCCTGCAAGCCGGTGAGCAGCTGCGGGCCGACCGCCGGGCTCCCGAACTGTTCGCCTTCGTGCGCGTGCTGGAGGACAGCCGCTGCCCCCGTGGCGTACAGTGCATCCAGGCCGGCCGGGCCGTGGTGGCCGTGCGGGTACTGCGCGGTGGCGTTCTCACCGACGAAAGCGTCACCGTGGACGGCAACGCCATTCCCACCGACCTCGGCCCCCTTCAGCTGACCGAACTGCTGCCGTATCCGGATGCCGGGGTGGAGGAGCCGGGGCCGTACCGGCTTACGGTGCGGCTGGTTAAGTAGGAATCGGCGGAGTGATGCGGACTGAACTCTGCGGCCAATTTCAAATTTTACATTTCAAATTTCACCCATGTTCTTCCCCACCGGCGACGACCAGGTGCGCGGCGGCCACCGCCCCCACTTTGCCTATGGCCTCATCGCCCTCAACGTGCTCGTGTACGCCTACCAATTCAGTCTCGGGCCGGAGGCGGGGCAGGCCTTTGTGTACGACTGGGGGACCATCCCGGCCCGCCTGGAAGCCGGCGAGGGCTATGAGACCCTTATTACGAGCATGTTCCTGCACGGTAGCTGGCTGCACCTGATCGGCAACATGCTGTACATGTGGATCTTCGCCGACAACATCGAGGCCACGGTTGGCAGCTATAAGTTCGTGATCTTTTACTTCCTCGGTGGCATCGCGGCGGGCCTCTGCCACCTCTACTTCAACTGGGGCAGCCCGATCCCCGCGGTGGGGGCCAGCGGTGCCCTATCGGCGGTGATGGGGGCCTACATCGTGCTCTTTCCGCGCTCCAAGGTGAGGGGCTATCTCTTCTTCTTCCGCATCAGCGTGCCCGCCTTTCTGTTTCTGGGTTTCTGGTTTTACCAGCAGTCGTCGGCCGGCTTTGCCACGCTGGAGGACTCGGCGTCCACGGGCATCGCCTGGTGGGCCCACATCGGCGGCTTCGTTTTCGGCGTAGTGGGCGGCCTCTGGTTCCGGGCCACCCACGACATCCCCCGCCACTCGGAGGGCTACCGCTCCCGCCACCATATCGAGCTGTAGGTGAGGCCCCGATAACTATCGGGGCGGGTGCCGGGGCAACTTCCGAAAAGCGGGGGGCGTTGCTTAGCTAAGTACTTAAATTATCGTGCAATGACTCAGCCGGTTGTAGACCGAGAGGTTCTCAAGATAGTGGTCCGTGAACTGCTGAAGGAAGAACCTGGGTTATTCCTGGAGATCCTCAATGAATTCCGGAATGATAAGCGGGCCGCCAAGTCCAAATACCTGGAAGTAAGGAAAGATCGTATTAAATCCATGATCCAAGAGGATTTTGACGAACTGGATGAGGTCTTCCGGGCACTGGCTTAACGATGGATTATTTAGGCAAGGAAGAGATTATCTATATTAATCGGGCCACATTGGACCGTCACGGTGGTCTCTTTATCCCACCGAGCAATCTCTTGCACGAAGAATCGCTGGACTACCTAATTGCATCTGTGGACGGTACGGTTTTCGGCGAGCCCATGTACCCCACGTTGCCCGATAAGGCCGCGCTTTACATGTTCAACTTTATTAGCAATCACGTTTTTCAGGACGGAAACAAACGTACCGGCCTGGAAGCGGCTAAATTGTTCCTTCGGCTCAATGGCAGCGACTTAGAGCGTTCGATCCAGCGGGTTGAGTTCGAAGGAAATATTCTGCCGGGCGATACGGGCTCCAGAAACGAAAGGCTCATCAACTTTACTTTGGGCGTCGCTTCCGGCGTGGTTTCCCTGGTTGCGTGTCGGTCTTGGTTCGCCATCAATTCCATATCTGTCTCGCGCTGAGGGTCTTCCCCGCACATCCCTTCCCCCCCCGCCGTTCTGTTTTTAACCAACGCATCAATCATGGAAGCCACGCCCGAAAGCCGTCAAGTCCTCAAAGCGGCCATCCGCGACCTGCTCGTCCGCGATCCGGAGTTATTCTACAGCGTCCTCCGCGAGGTGCGGGACGAGATGCAGGAGGGGCCCGTCACCGATCATCCCAAAAAGGAGCGCACCCTGGAAAGCTTCCTGGAGGAAGAGGCCTTTTTGCTCAGCGAGGTATTTAAGGGGTTTGCTTAGTAGTACGGTAGTTGGGTAGTGGTCTGTCAAGCTTTGGATTTCGGGTAAGTTGATTCGTTGTGCTATTTTGGGAACAAATACTACCGAAATGCCCAAGAAATACATTGTCCGGCTGTCGAAAGAGGAGCGCGGCGAATGCACTCAGCTGATTGACCGC
>JBGTHX010000379.1:0-20388 GCA_041746055.1 Lewinella sp.
GAAAAAGGTCCGGAAGGACCGTAAAAAGCAAGACAGAAAAAAGTGTGGACCGGGAGATTTAACTCTTTCCCTTATACCGGATCCAAGTCCAGCAGCGGGAAGACAAATGGCAGCTTATTAGCCTATGCAGATCGTTCAATACAGTCTCAAAAGTAAAATTAAATCACAAAAATTCTATAGTGTGCCGGGTGCGTTCAAGGTGGTGACCAAATTGTGTTACTACAGGCTTCCCTGTATGAAACTTCACATTTTCCAGTATATAACCGGCTTCTGTACTCCAAAGATTTACGTAAGGCGTTGAAATTTGTTCCTGTCTGGCATCCGACTAGTCGAACCCCAGCAAGGCAGGCGACAAAAAAGGAAGCGGGGTCACGTAATACGTGACCCCGCTTCCGGGTACATGGATGCAAAGTCGTGCGTCTCCTCGCCGGTGGGCTACCGGATTTTCACGAAGGGCCGGATCGTTCGCCGGTCTCCCTCGATAAGTTCCAGCCGGTACGTGCCTGGTACCAGCGGGGCAAGCTCCAGTTGGGTGGTGAGCTGTCCTCCGGCTTTTTCTACTACCTGCCGGATTACGGGGCGGCCGGTGAGGTCGAATACGCGAAGGCTGACCGGTCCGTCATAATCGCTGTCGAGTTGAACGGTAAGCACGTCCCGCGCGGGATTGGGGAACAGGGCGATTTCCGGGTCGGCCGACAGCTGCTGGTCTGGAGTCGGACGCTGGGCTGCGGTAAGGGCCGCCGAGGAAGTCGCACCGCAGTTGCTTGCTGCACTACCGGTGCCGCTGGGGAGGCTTTTGGAGGACGACAGGTAGACCTTGTCGATCTGTGTGCCGGGCTCCCGGTTAGCGATGCGTATGATGTGATCGCCCTTCGACAGGTTGAAGGAGACATCCGTACCGTCGTTGTTGACCTTGCGCCATTCAAAGCCGCGGGTGAGGATCTGAGAGCCTCCGATGTCCTCCCACATTTTGATCCACTTGCCCTCGTCGATGCGTACCCATACCGAATTGCGGCCGGGATCGGGGGCGTTCAGGCGCAGGAAGAGGTGGTAGGTTCCCGCGTCCGCCAGGGTGGCGCGGAAGGTCACCTGCTGGGCGGGCTCGTTGCTGGTGGGAACTGAAGTGCGCCGGTCGCCCACGAAGGTCACGTACTTGCCGCTGGAAGCGGAGGAAGAGGAGTAGGTTTTCCAGCCGCTGCCTACGCTGCCGCATTCCGCCTCGAGCCAGAAGTTGTCGGCGGTCTGGGTTACGCCGCAATTGGTCGCGGTAGGGCCGAGACCGCTGGGCTTCGTACCCTTGCCGGTAATAAATATTTTGTCCAATTGAGCGCCATCTTCCCGGTAGGCGAAGTCGATCGTATTGGTGCCGGTCTTGAGGTTGAAGGCATTACCGGGCAGCTGGTTCCAGGTGAAACCTGTCCCTTCCACGATCCCGTTATACCAGCGGTACCAGGCGCCACTGTTGATGCGGACCCAGAAGGAATCGTCGTTGGCCGTTTGGGCCCGGATCCGGGCGAACAGTTGGTAGCTGCCGGACTTGACGTCACTGAGGATAAAGCGGACGCGGTTGTCGGAATTGTCGGGGGGAGGAGCGCCGGTGGAATTACCGCTCTTCACCACGACGTAGCCGCTGTGGGAAGCGGCGGCATCCCGTTCCTTGCTCCACTTGCTGCCGAACTGGGCACATTCAGCCTCGAGCCAGAATTCACTGTCACCGCCCGTGGTCGGGGGCGCAGGAGCAGGCTCGGTGGGCTCGCTGGGCTCGGTGGGCTCGGTCACGGTACCCCCCACTTTAAGGGTAAAGGTGCCGGAGGCCTTCAGGTTGTTGTAATCGGTGACGGTCACCTTGATGCCATAGCTCCTGCCCGACACGCTACTGGGAGCCGTTACGGTAAGGCGGCCCGTGGCTGCATCCATCTTGATCCAGCTCGGCAGGCTGCCGCCACTGGAAAGAGCGGCGGAATAGGTCAGTTTGTTGCCGGGATAGCCGTTCGTGAAGTACACGTCGGTGGGGTACACCTTGACGACTTGGGGGGATACGCTGAGGTCAGGGATGGCCTTCGCGGCGGGAACGCCCTGGGGCCGTACGTTGGTGATATACGCTACGTTATCGTTCCAGTCACAGTTGTGGGAGCCGCCGCCGCAGCCGCTTCCGATGTAATCCTGCAGGACGATGTACTCGTTGGGAATGTTTCGTCCGTTTGCGTCCACGGCGCGGTATATGCGCACGCCGAGCAACTTACTGGGGTTTACACCCTGGTAACCGCCGCCGGTGGTGGCGTAGCCGGCGATCAGGATCTGGAAGGCCTCGCCGGTGGAGGAGGTGTAGTCCCCCGCCTGCTCGGAAGAGGTATTGGTAAGTTTGGGTAGCAGCGTCTGGTGGTATAGTCCGCCGTGACTGTAGCGCATATCTCCCACGATTTTGCTTTTGTCGGCCGTCCGCAGGGCGGTAGGCGCTTCACCAGGGGAGTGAAAGGCCGCGAGCTGTATCATGCGTACCGGCGTAGACTTGTCGGCCTGTACGAAGAGCTTCGACAGGATGACATCACCCTGGCTGCCCGAGTTGATCTCGCGGTCGGTGGGGTAGTCGGATGACGGCCGCTTCTGAGCACCCATGGTGGTTTTGAAGCCAAAGGCATCCATCACCTGCTGGGCGTCGATCTCGTTGCCGCCTTCGATGTAGCGCATGTAGGCACCCCGGAAAGTGGCGGATACCTTAGAGGCATTGTCCGCATTACTCTGCATCACCAGTTTTTCGGTGTGCAGCGTTCGCGCCTCGGCACCCGTAGTCTTAAAATTTATGGTCACGTCCACGTACCGGCCGGGGGCGACGGAGAGACCGCCGGATCCGATACTCACCCCGGTGAGGGTGAAGTTTCGTGTGTTGGTGGTGGTAAGCTTGGTGATGACAAGCGTTCCGGTACCGTCGTTGTGAATCCGCATTTTACTGCGATCCGTGTACTTCACCGTCTGGCGGGAGCTGTTCTGGAGCCGGTCGCTGTGCTGGAAGGTGAAGTAGTTCTCCGCGGGAAAGCCGCGGTTGGTCCCGGGTAGCTTGGTAAGGTTTTCGATCCGCACTTTCGCGCCACTGGCCTCAGCCGGGGAAGAGGAGGGGAGCGCCCGGAGGGAAGGGGTAAAGCCGAAAAGCGAACTGATGAGCAGTAGCACAACGATCCCGATCCCGGGACGGGTGCCAGACGTATAAGTCCAATGCATATAGTAGAAAAGGTTGGGGGGTCTAGTCGCTCGGTGACGCAAAATTAAGAGGCACCGGCGTAAAACCTAGCTTTATTTCATTTTAACACTTTTTACTCTGTGTTTCGGCGATGAAATCGGGCCGCTACGTTGTCCGCCCGACGTTTTCTACCGAACACGTGGGACAGTCAAAGCAAACAGGGCCGCACCTTTCGGTACGGCCCCGTTCTTGGGTGAGCGATCGTGTGGAAGTGCGCTACCGGAGCTTCACGAAGGGGGTCACCGTGCGGGACTCTCCTTCAATGGTCTCCAGCCGGTACACGCCCGCGGGGATCCCGGTTACATCCAGTGAAGTTTGCAGGCGGGCCGATTCCTTGAGGAAACCGCGCTCACGCAACATGCGGCCGGTCAGGTCGAAGACCCGTACGCTCACCGCTCCCCGGAATGGGCTGCTCACCTCAAGCGACAGCGCCCCCCGGGTCGGGTTGGGGTAGGCCGTCACTCCGGTCGCAGTTTCGAAGACGCCGGCGGCCGGGGTCTCCTGCCAGCTGATGGCCGCCGCCGGGGCAGCACCACAGTTGACGGCCGTGCCACCCTCACCCGCAGGAGCCGTATCGATATTGGTCAGCAGGACCTTATCGAATTCAGTGCCTGCTTCCCGGTTAGCCACTGTAATGCGGTGTGCGCCGGGGGGCAGGGCAAAGGATACGGGCGTGAGGTCATCCTGCACGCGGTGCCATTCGAAGCCTTTGGTCAGGATCTGGGTGAGTCGGGTGGTCTTCCAGAACTTGATCCACGGACCGTCGTCCACGCGCACCCACAGCGAGTTGCGGCCGCCGTCGGGGGCGTTCATCCGGAGATACAGGTAGTAGGTCGCGGCGGTGGTGATATCCATGTTGAATACCACCTGCTGACGGGCGTCCTCCATGCTCGGTACTCCGAAGTGGTGGTCGCCTACGAATTTTAAGTAGTTACCTCCGGAAGCGTCGGCGCTGTAGAAGGATCTCCACCCACTGCCGGTCACCGCGCACTCCGCCTCGTGGATTACGTCGGCCGAAACCCCGAAGAAGTCGTCGCAGGCATCGCCGATGCCATCACCGTCACTATCGGTCGTCTCGGTGCTATAGTAGGATGGACAGTTGTCATCCGCATTGGCAACGAAGTCGGCGGGTGCGACACAGTCCTCCACCATGTCGGCGGGGTCACCCAGTCCGTCACCGTCGAAGTCGGCGTAGTACCGGTGCAGCGCCTGCCCGGGGTTGGCCACCGTGGGGCAGTTGTCGAAGGCGTCGGCAATACCATCCCCGTCGGAGTCGGTATCGACGTCCAGGGATTCGATCCGCAGGATAGCGGTTCCGGTTTCCCCTTCATGGTCCGTGACGGTCAGGGTCACGTCGTAGCGGCCGGCCGGGAAGGTCACCGTGGGCTTGGCACCTGCAGCACTGCCGCCGGTCCAGGTCCAGGAGTAGGATGCGATCGATCCATCCAGATCGGAGGAGGCCGAGCCGTCCAGCATCACCGCGAGCGGAGCCGCTCCCTGGTAGGCGGAGCTGCCGGCCACCGCCAGCGGGGCTACGTTCGAGTTGCCGTTGCAGTTGTCGGCCGTCTCGCCTAACCCGACGGGTACCGTGGGGTCGAGATCCAGGTGAAGCTTGTCCAGCTGGCTACCGCCTTCACGGAAGGCTACGTCGATCACGTTGGCGCCTTCGATGAGATCGAGCGTACCGCGCATCTGGTTCCAGCTAAAGCCGCCGGTCTTCCTGATGCCGCTCGACCAGCTGAACCAGGCCCCGTCGTTGGAGCGGATCCAGTAGCTGTCGCTGTCGGCATTCGGGGCGTGGATCAGTCCGAAGACGTGGTAAGTGCCCGCTTTGGCGTCGGTGACGATGAAGCGGACGCGGTTGGCGGCCACGTCGGCGGGCGGGCTGCTCATGGAGCTCTGTCGCGGAGCGTGCACGTAGCCATCGCCGGACGCGGAGCCATCGGTAGCCGGAAGCCAGTTGGAGCCTGCTTCTCCGCACTCGGCCTCAAGCCAGAATTCGCGGTAGCGGTAGGTTACGCCCTCGCAGGCATCGCCCACGCCGTTGCCATTGGCGTCCGACTGATCGGGATTACTCACGAAGGGACAGTTATCGGTGCCGTTGCTGACGTAGCGGGCGGGGGGCTGGCAGGCCCGGACCCACTCGTTGGGGTCTCCGAAATTGTCGCCGTCGAAGTCAGCGTAGTAGATCGGTAGGTGCTGGTCCGGGTTGTAGGTCGCGGGACAGTTGTCTAAATGGTCGGCTATGCCGTCCCCATCGGTGTCGGCTACCGCGTCGAGGGACAGCACCGGGACGCGGTCGGTAGATGCGGCACCCCGGTTATCGATCACCGTGAGGGTGATCTCGTAGGAGCCGGCGGGGAAGGTCACGCGGGGCTTTTCTCCCGTGGCCTGACCGCCCTTCCAGTTCCAGACGTAGGTGGCGATACGTCCGTCCTGGTCGTAGGAGCCGCTACCGTCGAGGGTGACGGAAAGGGGCGCGAGGCCGGAAGTTGCGGATACCCGGGCCACTGCTACCGGCCGCTCGTTGAAGTTGCCGGAACAGTTGGTGGCGGGATCGCCCAAACCGGTAGGCACGGTAGCGTCGACGTCCAGGTGGATCTTGTCGAGCTGGGCGGCTCCTTCGCGCCAGGCGAAGTCCAGTACGTTCTCCCCCTGGGTCAGGTTCAGGGTGCCGCGGTACCGGTTCCAGTTCAACACGTTGTCGGCCACGATTCCTCCGGACCAGCGCACCCATTCCCCCCCGTTCACGCGGTACCAGTAGGAATCGCTGTCGGGGTTCGGGGCACGGACGCGGGCGAATAGATGGTACACCCCGGCGCGTGCGCCGGTGAGGGTAAAGCGCACGCGGTTAGCGGGCACGTCGGCCGGTACGTTTCTCAGGTCGTAGTTGCCCAGGGCATCGACGTACTTGCCGCCCGAGGCGTCGGTGGCGGTGCGGACCGTCCACACGGAGCCCACCGCGGCGCATTCGGCTTCCAGCCAGAAGGAGGAGGTGCCGAGACCGGCGTCGGGACAGGCGTCGCCCGTTCCGTCACCGTCGCTGTCTTCCTGCCCCGGATTGTAGGTGGTCGGACAGTTGTCGGAGTGGTTAGCCACATAATCGGTTGGGGCGGCACAGGAATACGTGGCCTGACCCGGGTCGCCGAATCCGTCACCATCCCCGTCGGCGTACCACAGCTGCCGGGTGCCGAAGGCGGCGTCGAGGGGTGCGCAGTCGTCGGCATCAGGTACGCCGTCGTTGTCGTCGTCTTCATCGCAGGCATCGCCCGCCCCGTCACCGTCGGTGTCGCGGGGAGTGGTGCCGTCGAAGACGAAGGGGCACAGGTCCAGGGCGTTGTCCACGTAACCCGAAGGGGGGCGGCAGTCCTGCACGATCGTGTTGGGGTCTCCGTACCCGTCCTTGTCCTGGTCGGCGTAATAGGTAGCCACGGTCTGTTCGGGATTGTAAATAGTGGGACAGTTGTCTAGGGCATCCGCGATACCGTCGCCGTCGGCGTCCGCCACCGAGCCGGTCACGTTGACGGTGACCTGGTCGGTGCCGGTAGCCCCGTCTTCGTCGGTGACGGTCAGGGTGAAGGTGTAGGATCCTTCGGGCAGATTGACCAGTCCGCTGGGACCGGAGAAACTGCCGCCGGACCAGGTCCAGTTGTAAGCCACAATGGCCCCGTCGGCGTCACCGGAGGCGGTACCGTCGAGTACCACCGCCAGGGGGGCGGTGCCGGATGCCGGGGAAGCGGTGGCGACGGCTACGGGTGCCAGGTTGGGCAGCACGCTACCGTTGACGCTGATCACTTCGAGTCCGTTGATCAGCGGGGTGCCCTGGTTGCCGTAGTAGGTCCGGCCGTCCACGTACATGAAGAACTCGTCGTTGGAGTTGGTGACGCGGAACTCCTTCACCACGGCTTTATTGGGGCCTACGTCGGCGATGATGTCGTAGTTGTTGAGGACCAGTTGGTTCTCCACGACCACGTCGGAGACGCGCCGGCCGCCGGTTCCGCCGCCGGGAGCTCCGTAGTAGGGCTCGGCGAAGTGCAGTTTGACAACATACTCACCGGGCTCCAGCGGGAAGCGGTAGATCACGTACTGGGGAGTGTTTGACGCCCGCACCGTCTGGTACAGGGTAGGCACGTTCATCTGGCTATTGACGTAGGAAAACCCCGTAGTGTAGCTGTTGTCGGCTTCAAAGGCCACTCCGTTGAGCGTAACGGCGGGACCCCCCGCGTTGGTGCGCTTGCTGAAGCCGGTGGGGGTGCAGACTTCGTCCTCATCCACGGCTCCGTCACAGTCGTTGTCGATACCGTCGCACCCTTCGGCGGCACCTGGGTGGCGCCGGGCGTCGGTGTCATCGCAATCGGCACCGTTGGTGACGTAGCCCGACTGCGGCTGGCAGAGGGTGACCTGCTGGCTGGCGTCCCCGAATCCGTCGCCGTCGGCGTCCAGGTAGTAGGCGGCTGCCTCGGTACGCACTATCTCCAGGGTGGAGGAGCTCGGCGTACAGGTGCTGCCTTCTCCCACGGTGTAGGTGTAGGTGCCCACGAGCATACCGGTGGGATCCTGGCGGTCGGCCACGGGGTACCCCAGTAAGCTCCAGGTGCCGCCCGCCGACGGCTTGCCGCCCAGGGCGGTCAATCGGTCAAACAGGCTGAAGGGAGCATCGGAGGTGCACACGGTGATCCATCCGCCGTTACCGGCCGAAGGGGGCGAGAAATCCTCCGTGATGCTGACCCCGGCACTCACGGTACAGCGCCCTTCGCTGCGGGCCACCAGGGTATAGGTGCCCGCTTCGGTGGCGGTGTAGCGTTGGCCGTAGCCCACGCGGCGGTCGCCGGCGAACCATTCGTAGCTGGCGCCCTCGAAGGGACTGCCGGCGGTGAGCTCGATCTCCCGCAGTACTCAGTTGAGCGAGAAGGTCGCCGCGGTGACCGTCGGCTGGGGAGCCTGATTGAGGTCTAGGGTTACGGTGACGGATGCGGGGTTGCCGCAGCTTACGCCCCCGATCGTCTGGGAAGCGAGGGTATAGACACCCGGAACCGAAACCACCGGGTGGCGCTCCGGGGAGGTGAAGCCGTCGGGGCCGGTCCAGCGGTAGATCCCGCTCGAGGCGAAGCCACTGAGGCGGATGCCGCTGCCGGCGCAGAAGATGACCTTCGGCTGCCCGTCCTGATTAGCGGAGACGGTGCAGTCACCGGCCGCACCGCTCACGATCACCCGCAGGTTGCCGCTCACGCGGATCCCATTGGCGTCGGTGGCGGTCAAGCGCAGGTCGAAGGTGCGTCCGGCGTAGGAGAAGGGCGCGGTCAACGCGACTTTTCCGGCCTTGGCATCCACGGCGATCCAGTCCGGCAGGGCGGTGCCGTCGGCCAGCGTGGCCGAGAAGGTCAGTTCGTTGCCGGGGTAGCCAGTGGTGAATCGGCTGAGCACATTGCTCTGCGCCGCGGTACCGGCCGTAGCGTACAGGTCCGGTAGGCTGCCCGCGGCGGGCTTGGCCACCGGGCGGGCGTTGATCAGGTACACGACGTTGTCCTGCCAGTCGCAGTTGCCGCCGCCCTGGGCGCAGCCGTTGCCCACGTAATCCTGGATCAGGATGTACTCGTTGGCGACCACCTTGCCTTCACGGTCCAGCACCTTGTATACGCGCATCCCGAGGAGGCGGTCGGCGTACTGTCCGTAATAGTTGCCGCCCATGGAGCGGTAGCCGCCGATGGAAACGGCGAAGGGGACGGTAATCCGCCCGGTACGCGCGCCGGCGATCACGGCCGCATTGGTGTTGGAGGGGGGCAGGAGGGTATTGAAGTAGTAGGGGTCATGGTTGAAGATGAAATTGTTCAGGCGCTGACCGCTGCTGTTCAGGATCTGGGTGTTCTCGCCGCTGAAGCCGTGGAAGGCACCCAGCTGGAAGATCTGCAGCGCCTGTCCGGGGTCGGCCTGCTCGAACAGGCCGGGGAGGATGAGGCTGCCCTCGTCCCCGGCATTCACCCGCGCGTCGCTGGGCCGGTCGGAGCTCGGGTAAGTAATGTATTTGAAGCGCTCATCCCGACCCATCTCGGTCTTCAGGCCGAAGGCCTCGAAGAGCTGCTGGTTGGTCATCTCGTTGTTGCCTTCAATGGCCTGGGTGTAGGCCCCCATGAAGGTCACGTCCAGGTCGCCCGCATTATCGGCGTTGGAGGCCAGGAGCACCTTCGCCGGGAAATTGAGGTACGAAACCCCGATCGGCTCCACGGCGGTAAAGCGGGCCGTGAAGTCGGCGAAGCCGCCAGGAGCAATGGTGCGGGGTGCGGCCACCGTCGGCGCCCCTTCGATTACGAAGCGGGCGGAGTCGGTCACTCCGAGGCGCGTGAGCACCAGGGGAGTGGTGCCGTCATTGTGTACCCGCATCCGGTTCGTCTCGCTGAACTGCACGGGCCGGCCGTTGAATTCCTTATTGGAGCGCGTTCGGTGGAAGGTGAAAAAATCCTCGGCGGGGAACGAACGGTTGGTTCCCGGCAGCTTCGTCAGGTTCTCGATGCGCACCAGGGCGCCGGTGCCGCGTACCAGCGTAAAGGCGGTATCGAGGCTGGTGGCGCTGCCGCGGGCGTCCACGGCGCGGGCCAGTAGCTGGTAGGTCGCCCGGTCGGTGCCGGCCGGAAGGCTTAGTGTGAAGGCACCGGAGTAGTCGGTGGCGGTTCCGCCGTCGATGCTGTAGGTCAGGGAGGTGATCCGCTCGCCGCCCGCATTGGCTAGGGCCTGCAGGGTCACGGAAGCGGTACCGGTAAAGGTGGTATCCGTAGCGCGGCTGCCGGTGGCGGAGAGGCGCAGGGCGGGGGGCATCCACTGTCCGGTCACCTGGGTGGCGGTCACGTAAATGAGCTTGGCGTTCCCGTCGGTAGCGATTCCGAAGTTGTCGAGGGTCAGTTTGCCGTCGACCACTTCCACCTCGCCGCTGGCTACGTAGAAGAGCTGGTCGCGGCTGGGGATGTGGTCGTTCACCAGCGTTACCCCTTCGGCGCGCACGGTGTGGCGGCTATCGACGTACAGCACGTCACCCACGGCCAGTTCCACGCGGTAGCGTCCGTTGGGCACGGCTACTTCCCAGTAGCGCGGGCGCCGGGGGTTGTACTCCAGTTTGTCAAACATATTGAAGGAGTGGAAGAGCTTCACGCTGTCCGCACTGCCGGAGGTGACGCCACGGTCGGAACCGCGCGCACTGCTCAGGTTTTCGGCGGGGGCGCCGGTGCCGGGGTCGATCCACCCGTAGATCAGGCCCCCACCACGAAGACCGTAGGCCTCCCCGACATCGGCGCGGTAGCCAGCAGGGGGCAGGAAGGTTGGATCCTGGAAATTGACCTTCACCCGGGAGGCGACGTGATCCTTTACGGTCACGCGTACCCGCAGCGTACCCGGCACGAATCCGGGAGCGGTAGCGGTCACGGTTCCCGTGTATACGCCATTCTTGAGTTCGAGGGCATTGACCCCGATGCTCACGCTGCCGTCGGCCGCCGCGCGGCCGGGCGCCGCGAGCCACGACCGGTCGGTCTCCAGGCTGATCGGAGCTCCGTTAAGTGCCACGTTACCGATGACCTGCACGGGGTAGCCGTTCGAAGTGCCGCCGCGGGGAGCCTCCAGGTCGATGCTCCCTTCGGAAAACCTAAGCACCTGCGCTCCCGCCCCCGCCGGCTCGGCGTTGGAAAGCAGGAAGACGTAGTCCTGGTAGTCGCCGTTGGAGGCCTCCTCCAGACAGATGAGCCAGTTGTTGGGTACCCGCTTACCGTCGCGGTCGCGGACCGGGTATACGCGGGTACGGTGGGCCCCGCCGGTATTCAGGCCATCCTCGGAGTAGAGGACCAAGTCCTGCGATTTGGCCTCGGCGTAGATCCCGAATACCTCGCCGGCCGGGGTGAAGGTGGTGCCACCGGTCATGAGTCGGGGGAAGAGCGTCTGGGCATTCGGCAGGCCGGAGGCCAGGATGCCCAGCTCGGTAAGTGCCGGAGCGGCGCCGGGGGTGTAGTAACCCAAAGGGAAGCGAGGCATCGGACGAGTAGCGGGCCAGGGGGCGCAGCGTCACCACGCCGGCACCGGCCACGCGGAAGGTGGGGGCGAAGACTTCCTCCCCCTGCGGCTCGGCGCGGGTGTGGTTGGCCAGGGTGGTCCACCCCACGTTGACCGGGTAGCCTAGGGTATTGACCACCTGCTGGAGGGGAGGCTCGTGGTCGCCCCCGCGGCCGGCTTTTTTCAACCCGTGCAGATCGATCTTCAGGGTTTCGCCGCCGTTGAGGTCGCTGATGATGCGCAGTACGGCGGGCTGGTGGCCCATATTTTCGTAGTTGCGTTCGGGGGAGTAGGTCACGTCGATCACCCGCCTGTCGCCGGGGGCCAGGGTGAAGCCTTCGTTGCCGCCGAGGGAGAACTGTCCGGCAAAGGGGCCGGAGAGCTCAACCCGGGAGATGCGGGTGGTGGTCAGGCTGTTGTTGGTCAGCGTGAGCGGCTGGGTGACCGACTGCAGGCCGTCCTGGTTTACCGTGGTCTCGAAGACCAGCTCGCCGGGGGTGGCCACGAGGTCGCCGCCGGTGGCGGGCTCCACGTTGCGGATGAGGACCACGAGATCCTGGTAATCATAGCCTTCGGTCTTGCCGTCGAAGGCCAGTACGAAGGCGTTCGGCTCGTCGGTGAGGGGGTACACCCGCACCTGGTGGGGGAGGGCACCGGCGAAATCGTTGAGTTCGTCCTCGCCGAATACCTGGCGGTCCGCGAAGGCGGCCCAGCTGGTGTACAGCCCGAAGGGTACGTAGCCGGGGTCGAACTCGGTCGCGCCGGTGAGGGCGGGCCGCAGTTTCTGGCCGTTGCCGGAGCCGGGGTTGCGGACGCTGAAGACCTCGGTGGCCGAGCCGGCCTGGCCGCTTTCGTGCCAGCCGAAGCTCACTACCGGGTCGGCGGATACGGGGCCGAAGGCGGAAAGGACCTCCAGAGAAACGGGGCCGTCGGTGGCCCGCTGGAACTGCTTCAGGGCTACCTCGTCGCCTAGGCGGCCGTTGAGCTCGGCGGCGGTCACGTCGAAGAGGCTGGTACCCGAATTGGGGTCACCGGCGTCCAGGGCCAGGCCGTACACGTCAAAGATCTGCTGCAGCGAGGGCTCGAGCTCGCCCGACAGGCCGTTCTTGCCCAGTCCGTTCAGGGGGATGGAAATGGGTTCCACGTTGGTGCCCGCCAGGGTGAGCGTGGCAAACTTGGCACCGGCCGAGGTAGGCTGAAAGCGCAGCTGTACCGAAGCGGAGCTGTTGGCGGACAGGGTGGCGGGCAGCCCGCTTTTCTCGAGGGAGAACTGGGCCGACTGCGAGCCGGTGAGGGTTACCGTAGCGCCCTCGAGGGCCGCGTTACCGGTATTGGCGATGAAGATGGTGGTGGAGGCCAGGCTACCCACGACGGCGTCGGTCACCACCCGCTCGGGGCTGAGGGTGAGGACGGGCTGGGGGGTGGCCTGGTTGCTGGGCTTGAGGAGCACCACGGTACCGGTGCCGAAGTCGGCTACGTATAGGTTCCCCGTGGCGGGGTCCTCGGTGAGGTCGAGCGGATCGGTGAACCCGCTGAATCCCGGGATGCCGATCCGGGCCGTGCGGATGTCGCCGTCGGGACCGTCCGGCACCAGGGCGATCAGGTCGCTGCCGCCACTGTAGCGGCACACCAGCAGGGCCCCCTTGAGGTTGCCGTTTTCGGCGTTGCTCCGGTACTCGATGACGCCGTTGGGCGAGATGTTGTAGGCGAAGTCGTAGGCCGCGCCCCGGTAGTTGGGGTCGGCGGTTACGCCGGCGGGGTAGGTGTTGGCGTCGGCGGAGCCCCGGTTCAGCACGAACTCACCGCGCAGGGGATTGGGGTGGCCGTAGTACCCGATGGGCTGGGTGGGATCGATGCGGAACAGCCAGTCGCGCTGCGTATTGTTGCCGGTCGCGGCCGGTACCTGGGGGAAGCGGGCCGAGGCGTCCCCGTACAGGTAGTAGCTGCCGTCGGGGCGGCGGGTACCGTTGATGGAGGCGGGGGAGTTGCTGCCGGCGGCCGTGCCGTTGGTCGGTACGTAGAGCTGTCCGTTGGAATGCCACACCAGGTCGAAGGCGTTGCGGATGCCCGTAGCAAATAGGGTAAGCGGAGCCTGGGTGTAATAGGGGTTATAGGTGCCGTCGTCGGGGTAAGTCTGGCCGTCTTCCGTGTAGGTTCCCGTACCGCTGCCCAGGGTGGGGCTGCTCGGGTCGGCCGAGTTGATGGCCGCGGCGTCCATGGTGGTCTTCGCGTTCAGCGGCCAGCTGCTATCGGGGAGCTTGTCGAGGTCCAGGCGGAGCGCGGAGGCGGAGAGCAAACGCTCGCGGCGGTTGCCCCAGGTCTTGTCGGCGGCGCCGCCGGCGGAGTTGCTGCCCTGCAGAAAGTAGAGGACGCGGTCTTCCCCGGGCCGGAAGGCTATGCTGTTGGTGAGGTGGTCGCGGCGCGAGCGGGGCAGGTTGGTGATGACGAGGTCCTCATTTTCGAGGTCGGGACCGCTGAGGCGGCTGAGTTTACCGTCCCAGGCCGGGCCGTTGGTCTGGCCGCCGGTGCCGTGGGTGATGAAGGCCACGAGGTTTTCGGCCGTGGCGGTGGGGGAGAAGGTGAAGCCCACCGAGGAGCGCGAACCGTAGGTGTCGGTCAGGGTGGTGATGTCGTACCGGTTACTCAGCGATCCGTCGGTCTCGATCGTCCAGCGGCTCACTACGCCGTCGATCGAGAGTCCGTAGAATTTACCGTCGGGACCCACCGTGAGGGAGGTGAAATAGCCGCCGCTCACGACCGTGCCGCCCGAGGTGAAGGAGACCTGCTCCAGGTCGCCGCCGCCGTTGCCGGCGCCACCTCCCGTGGTGAATACGGAGTAGAAAAGCTCGAAGGGCGAGCCGGTGAGGTCCGTCACGCCGTCGATCTCGAAGCGGTAGGTCGTGTTGGGTTCCAGGGGCAGCAAGGGCGTCAGGCTGATGGCATCGCCGCCCCCGGTGCCGTTCACGGTGGCCGGGACCAGGTCGCCGGTCGGCAGCTTGCGCAGCCGCACCCGGTTGGTATTGATCGAGGCGTTGTCCACGCCGAAGATCCCATTCAGCCCGTTGGGCAACCCGAGGGAGTTGGCGGAAATGGAGGTGTTGGGGGAGACGCCCGCGGAGCCGTTCGGCGGGAAGACGCCCGTCACGCGGGGCTGATCGGAGCCCGCAGCCTCCACGGTCAGCGTGACCGGAACCTCAGCCGGCGCGTAGCCGGCGGCCGTCGCGATGAGGCTGGTGTGGTAAGTACCCGGATTAAGCCCGCTGCGCACCGCGAGCGTCACCTCGCCGGCGGCCGTCAGGCCCGGGAAGATGAGCCATTCACCCGCGTGGGGGTCATCGGAAAGGGTGATGAGAGGGGAGGAGCCGTCGGTACTCACGAGCTGGACCACCTGCCTGGCGGGAGTCCCGGAAGCGGTAAAATGGAGCGAAGGGGAACTGAAAGACAGGGACTGCGCGGCGGCCGTGGCGCTGATGGTGATAACCAGCATCAGCAGGGCCAGTCCGCGGACTGATCGGGTAAAAATACGCATAGGTTGTTCTAGTGTCTCCGGGGTGAGCCAGACGAGGTAAGTGAGTAAGGCGAATAGGGCGACCAAAAGGCCGCAGAAATCAATGTAAATACATACGTGTCACAACCCAATAAAGGATTGAGGCAGTTGGTGGTCTTCTCGGGTAATTAGGAAGTATAGGAAAACCTGTACGGCAAAAGGCGATGGGCAGGTCGTGATCCGGAAATGTGATTCCTTTGGCAGTACCCGATGAGCGGGAATGGCGAATCAAACGGTCGGAACTCGGTAGAAAGCGTTAAAACTCGGACCCAAAGGTAGGGAAGATGCGAGAACCCGCAGTGGCCGCCCGCTACATTTTTCGGGGGCGGGTGGCCCGTAGACCTTTAGCCTACGCTAAAGGGCCTCCGGAACCGCATTAGGATCGCTTTGCCACCGAGAACAGGTAACGCTTCTTTTTGCCGTTCTCGACCATCAGGTAGCGGCCATGCAGTAGATCGCCTTCCGTCACGGTAGCTTCCGGGTCGGAGATCTTCTCCTTGTTCAGGGCGATCGCGTTGCCCTGAACGGCCCGGCGGGCCTCGCTTTTGCTGGCGGTTACTTCGCTGTGCTCCGACAGCAGGTCCAAAAGCGGCAGGGGCAACAAGCCGGCCTCCAGCTCGAAGGTGGGGATGTTGCCGCTCAGCGCCTGGAAGGCGCGGGCGTCGAGGGCGCGCAGGTCCTCGGGGGTGGCGCCGCGGCCCCAGAGCAGATTGGTGACCCGCTCGGCGGTCCGCAACCCTTCCTCACCGTGAATGCGCCGGGTGAGTTCGGCGGAGAGCCCGGTCTTGATGTTGGTCACCTCCCGGTACCGGTCTTCGCCCCCGAGGTGGGCATCCACCACGGCACAGTCGGCCAGGATGGCCTCCCGGTCGCGCAGGCTGAAGTACTTCAGGTACTTGCTCACGTCGGCATCGTCGGCCCGCAGCCAGAACTGGTAGAAGTCGTAGGGGCTGGTAAGCTCGGCGTCCAGCCAGATGTTGCCCTCGGCGCTCTTGCCGAACTTGCTGCCGTCGGCTTTCGTGAGGAGGGGGGTGGTTACGGCGTAGGCCTTGCCCTCCAGGTTGCGGCGCACGAATTCGGTGCCGCTGGTGATGTTTCCCCACTGGTCCGACCCGCCCATCTGCACGGTCACGTCGCGCTCGGCGTAGAGCTTCTGAAAGTCGTACCCCTGCAGCAGCTGGTAGCTGAATTCGGTGAAGGACATGCCGGTCTCCAGGCGGTTCTTTACGCTGTCCTTGCTCATCATGTAGCTGACGGTCAGGGTCTTGCCGACGTCGCGCAGGAAGTCGAGGACGTTCATTTCCCGGTAGAAGTCCAGGTTGTTGACCACGGTGGCCTGCGCCCCGGAACCTGGCCCGGCACCCGCGCCCCCGCCCAGCAGCCGTTCCATCTGTTGCTGCTGGTGGGCCAGGTTCCCGTCGAGTTCCTCGTAGGTCTTCAGGTCGCGTTCTTGTTCCTTGAAGCTGGGGTCACCGATGCGGCCGGTAGCCCCGCCGAAGAGCACTACCGCCTCGTGGCCGGCGCGCATCCAGTGCAACAGCAGCATGACCTGCACGTAGTTGCCGATCGTCAGCGAGGGCGCGGTGGGGTCGAAGCCGATGTAGGCCCGCCGCGGGGCTTCGGCCAGGTGTTCTTGGAGGCCCGGGGTGAGTTGGTGCAGCATGCCGCGCCATTCCAGTTCGGCGATAAAGTCCATATATACGGTGGGGTTGAACGTGAGGAGCGCGCAAATATAGCATGGGTCGGGGACGCGGGTGCCAGGTCGCCTGCTGCCAGCTATCTTTGGCCCCGCATGAACCTCCCTCTCTTTCTGGCCCGGGGCGTCGCCAAGGGTGGCGGCCAGTCGATCAGCCGGACCATCATCGGCATCGCCGTGGCGGCCGTAGCCATCTCCATGGCCGTAATGGTGCTGGCCAGTGCGCTGATCTCGGGCTTCAAGTCCGAGATCTCCGTCAAGATCTTCGGCTTCTGGGGGCACATCCACATCACCGAGGAGCAAGCCGCCAATGACATCATGCTCACCAGCGACTTCCCCATCAGTCTGGAGCAGGATTTTTATCCCGGACTGGAAGATCTCGGTCCCATAGAATACCAGGATTTCACCGACCCCCTCAGCGGTAACGGCGGGGAAATTCGCACGACCCAGGCCGGGGTGCGACACATTCAGCCCTTCATCCTGCTGCCCGGCATCATCTCTTCCTTCCAGGAGGGAGAGCGCCTCGCCGATACCGAGCCGCTGATCCTGAAGGGCATCTCCGAGGATTTTGCCTGGGAGGATTTCGGACAGTACCTCATCGAAGGGGAGGAACTGGAGGTGGTGCCCGACTCCACCTCGCGCAGCATCCTCATCTCCAACAGCACGGCCAAGCGGCTCAAGATCGGGGTGGGGGACCGGGTCGACTTCGTCTATTTCAGTGGCCTCCGGGAGGAAAAGACCCGCGCCTTCACCGTGCAGGGCATCTACAAGACCGGCCTGGAAGAGTACGACAGCAAGTTCGCCCTCGTGGACATCAAACAGCTTCGCCGCCTCCTGAACTGGCAGGACGACCAGGTGGGCGGCTTCGAGGTGATCCTCGACGATATCGACGACCTGGACGCCTTCGCCGATTACATCCACTACGACGTCCTGCCCCAGAACCTCTACGCCGACAGCATCCGCAACAAGCTGCGCGAGCTCTTCAACTGGCTCGACATCCAGGACTACAACGGCATCATTATCCTCATCCTCGTGGTGCTGGTAGCCATCATCAACATGATGACCGCCCTGCTGATCCTCATCCTAGAGCGCACCAACATGATCGGCACCCTCAAGGCGCTCGGACAGGACAACTGGAGCATCCGGCAGATCTTTCTCTACTACGCCGGTTTCATCGTAGTGGTCGGCCTCCTACTCGGCAACCTGCTGGGTCTCGGCCTGGCCTGGCTGCAAAAGACCTACGGCATCGTCCAGCTCGACGAGGAGAGCTACTACCTGGCCGTGGCCCCCATCAAGATCGAGTGGCTCACCATCCTGGGCCTCAACGTGGGCACTTTCGTGATCACCCTGCTCTTTCTGATCCTTCCCTCCTACCTGGTGACCAAGATCGATCCGGTAAAGGCTATTCGATTTAAGTGAGTTGGTGAGGTGGACGCTGTTGCTCGCGAGGTTTTTTCAGCGTGTAGCTTGTAGCGCATAGCGTGTAGCTTGTAGGGGGTAGCCCATGGGCGGAAGGGGAGTGAACATACTATTTGGAAGGATATGGGCGCACCCACGCGAGCGAAGCAAGCGGCAAATATGCTACACCTACCTGCTACCTGCTACAAGCTACCCTCTCCCTACCAGCGAGCAAAGCGAGCGAAACTACCGACCACCCGACTACCTACGGAATCCAGACCAGCAACCCGCTGGGCACCCGGGGCTCGAAGCGGGTGCTTTTCGGCGGCAGGGTCCGTCCGGCCTCCACTTCCGAGAAGAAGCGTTCGCGGGGCAGGGGAAAGCCGAGCAGCTTGATCTTATGGTACTCCAGTGGATCGAAGAACGCCTTTCCATCTACCACCGGCGGTGGATCCACCGAGGCGATGCGGGGATCGGTGCGGGTGTCGGTGATGCCGAAGACTTCGGGGAGCACGACCTGGTTCATCCAGCCGGCGTCCGTACCGGGGCCGGAGTTCGCGGGGCGGCTGAGCCGGTAGGTGTCACCGCGGTAAGCCAGGAGCCAGTGGCCGGGGCTTTTGGCCGGTTCGGCGGCGGTGAGCGGGGTCACCCGGCCGTGGCGTTGCAGGCGCTGCACCAGGGTGTCGGGGGACAGTCCGCCGCCGTCGATCAGCCGCATGAAGGTGCCGATGACGAGCTCGTCCGCTCCTGCGACAACCACCGGGATATAGCGGCAATCTTCCCGGCCGTCGGCGGCCAGGCGGGCGTGGGTATAGGCGCGGTGGTGGCCATCGGCAATCACCAGCGGACCGGCGATCTCTAGGTACTGGTCGGCGCTGGCGGCGTGGGATTGCAGCCGGTAAATGTGGTTCTCCCCGTAGAAGATCACCTGGTCCTCGTCCGTATCCGCGAAGCCCGCGACCGGGGAAGGCCCCGGGACGGTCAGGAGCACGGGCTTGCCTAACGCGCCGCCGTCGGCGGAAATGAGGCGCTCCTGCCGGTCGAGACGGGAGGTGAGGGTGCGTTCGTGGGGTAGCACCGTGCCGTCGGTGAAGCAGCGGGCGGGCAGCAGGCCGCAAATGCCGTGTACGGACCGGCCGGTCTCGCCGTTGCGGATCGTGAGGGTGGGAAAGGCGGGACCCGCGGTAGGCCGGAAGGGGAAGGGCGACAGGCGTCGGATGCCGTGGCGGGTGACGGGAAGCTGCTCCAGGGTGCCGGGGGCCGGGTGGTAAAATTGCGGGAAGGGGAGCAGTCGGGGCATGGGGGGTGTGCCGACAAAATAGTGGCTGTACCTAATAAAAGAGAAAGGCATGGCACAAGTGCCACACCTTTCCTGAACTAAACCCCAGTTATAAAAATTCTTCGGGGCGGAAGTAGTCCGCCCGTAGTCTGTCGCAATATACGCCTGACCCTTCTATCTTATTGCTAAACGGTAGGATTATTTGCATTTGCAACCCCATGATTTCTTTTTTAGACCCCATGGGTGGCGCTTGGGAGGCGATAATTAGGGCTGGACGTCGGCCCCGAAATCGAAGAGGAGGCTGAAGCGCAGGGTATTATCGAGCGGGTTGCGCTGGTTGCTGGTGGGCACCAGGTAGCTGAGGTTGATGCCGAAAATATTGTACTTCAGGCCAAGTCCGGTGGTGAGGTAGCGGCGACCGCCCTTGGTGGCATCTTCGTGGAAGTAGCCGGCGCGGACGGCGAACTGCTTGGCGTACCAGTATTCGGCACCTACGCTGATGGTGAATTCCTTGATCTCCTCGCTGAATCCGTCCGGCGCGTCGGTGAAGCTAGTCAGAATTCCGGAGATGGGGGAGAGGTCGTCGATCTGGTTCTGGTTCCGCTTGCAGTTGGCCGTACCGTTACAGGGCGTGGGCACCAGCAGCTTATTGGTCTCGGCCGTGAGGGTGATCTGGTTGTACTGGTCCAGGTTGATGGTGTAGGCGGCACCCAGGGCCAGGTTGGCGGGCAGGAAGTCGCGGATCGTATCGAGGGTGTAGCTGATCTTATTGCCGATGTTAGTAACCGCTCCGCCGAGGGAGAGGATGTTGCCGCTGGGGCCGATGGGCTCGCTGCGGAAGTTGACGCCCAGGTCGGCCGCGAAAGCCTGTCCGGCCGCGATGATCTGGCCCTGCACCTGCTGTCCGGAGGCGAGGTTGGAGTTCACGTACTTGGCGGTGATCGACAGGCCGAGGTTCTGGGTGAGGCGGCGGCTGTAGGCCAGGGCTACCTCGAATTCGTTGGGTTTGCCGGTGCCGAGGTCGATGTTATTCTCGTCGGTGTAGCGGATGTCGCCCAGGCTGAAGTAGCGCAGGCTGGCGCCTATGGCCTGGTTTTCGTCCAGTTTCTTGAAACCGCCGACGTAGGCTAGATAGACGTCGTTGAGCCCCAGGGCCTGCAGCCAGGGGGTGTAGGTGGCGCTGAGGGCGAGGTCCTCCTCGGAGA
>JBGTHX010000380.1:0-2099 GCA_041746055.1 Lewinella sp.
GACGCAGGTGCGGAGGCCGTGATCCTGGTGCGCGGGGACGTTACCGACCGAAAATCGCTGGTGACGGCCCGCGACGAACTGCGGGAGAAATGGGGCACGCTCGACATCCTGGTCAACGCCGCGGGCGGTAACCGTCCGGGAGCTACGATCGGGCCCGACCAGAGCTTCTTCGACCTGAGCCTGGAAGACTTCGCCGGGGTGAGCAAACTGAACCTGGACGGCACCGTGATTCCCTGTCTGATCTTCGGGGAGATGCTCACCGAAGGGGGCGGGAACATCGTCAATATTTCCAGCATGGCGGCCGACCGGGCCATCACCCGGGTGGTAGGCTACAGCGCCGCAAAGGCCGGCATCGACAACTTTACGCGGTGGCTGGCCGTGGAGATGGCCCGGAAGTACGAGGGCCGGGTGCGGGTCAACGCCATCGCCCCGGGTTTCTTTATCGGGGAGCAGAACCGCAAGCTGTTGCTGGAGGACGACGGGAGCCTGACCGCCCGCGGCAAGACCATTATTGCCGCCACGCCGATGAACCGCTTTGGGGAAGCCGGGGAGCTGATGACCACCCTGGTGTACCTCTGTGCCGACGCGAGCAGCTTCATCACGGGTATCGTCGTGCCGGTTGACGGTGGCTTCAGCGCGTTCTCCGGCGTTTGAGCATTACCTTAGCGCGCCCTAACTAAAGCTTTGCGTTCATGCAACACCACAACCTGCGCGAGAACCTCAAGGTAGCCGCCCTGGTAGAAGACACCATCACCAAAGAACAGGGTCACCTGAGCGACACCGGTGCCCTGATCATTAACACCGGAGCCTTTACGGGCCGCTCCCCGAAAGACCGGTTCATCGTCGAGGACGACATCACCCGCGACAGCGTCGACTGGGGGAAGATCAACATTCCCATCGCCCAGGATTCCTTCGACAAACTGCGCCAGAAGACCCTGGAGTACGCCAAGACGCTGGACGAGGTGTACGTGCGCGATGCCTACGCCTGCGCCAGCCGCAAGTACCGGATCAACATCCGGGTATTCACCGAGTACCCCTGGCAGAATATGTTTGCCTACAACATGTTCCTGCGCCCCGACGGCGAGCGGATCACCAACCTGCTCACCGACGAGTGGACGATCTACGCCTTCCCCGGCGTGATCGCCGACCCCGCCGTACACGGCACGCGGCAGGAGAACTTCAGCATCATCAACTTCACCGAGAAGATGATCCTGATCGGAGGAACCGCCTACACCGGTGAGATCAAGAAGGGCATCTTCTCGGTCCTGAACTACGTACTGCCCACCCGCCGCGACGTACTGAGCATGCACTGCTCCGCCAACGTGGGTACCCGGGGCGACACGGCGCTCTTCTTTGGCCTGTCCGGCACGGGAAAGACCACCCTCAGCAACGACCCGGACCGCCGCCTCATCGGCGACGACGAGCACGGCTGGAGCCAGGCCAACGTCTTCAACCTGGAGGGCGGCTGCTACGCCAAGGTGATCGACCTGAGCGAATCCAAGGAGCCGCAGATCTACCGCGCCATCAAGTTCGGAGCGCTGCTGGAGAACATCGGCCTGAAGGAAGACGGTCATACGCCCGACTACGAGGACGAAAGCATCACCCAGAACACCCGGGTGAGCTATCCGATCTACCACATCGACAACATCATGTACAACAGCCGGGGCGACATCCCCCGGAACATCTTCTTCCTCACCTGCGACGCCTTCGGGGTACTGCCTCCGATCAGCAAGCTGACGCCCGAGCAGGCCATGTACCACTTTATCAGCGGATACACGGCCAAGATCGCCGGTACGGAAGCGGGTATCACCGAGCCGCAGGCCACCTTCTCCGCCTGCTTCGGCGCGCCCTTCATTCCCCTCCACCCCACCCACTACGCGGGCATGCTTGGCGACAAGCTGAAGCTGGCCGCCGATGACGGAGAGGCCATCAACGTGTGGCTGGTCAACACCGGCTGGACCGGCGGCGCCTACGGCGAGGGATCACGCATCGAACTGGCGTTCACCCGCGCCATGATCAAGGCCGCCCTCACCGGCGCGCTGGACAACGTCAATTACGTGACCGACCCGGTCTTCGGCCTGAGCCGTCCGACCAATTGT
>JBGTHX010000381.1:0-3630 GCA_041746055.1 Lewinella sp.
AGCGGCGGGCGTACTTACGACTGTCGGTGCGCGCCAGGGCGCCTTGCAGTGCCTCGCGATCACATTCTGACAGCTCCAAAACAGCGACTCTTCTTCCCATACCAGAAAGATACGGAGTAGAGACTTTTGAATTGGTACTTAGCATGTGGCTTGTAGCATGTAGCGTCCACTACGGGCATCGGATGTCTCCAACGTCGGCTCACATCCGATGACCTGCGCTACCCCCTACATGCTACAAGCTACCCCCCTTCCGTACTACTCCCCCCGATCCTTAGGCACCTCTCCGGCCGCCACCTCCTGCCGCCGGAAGTAGTCCAACACCTTCTTCGCGGTGCTCAGGTTGGTGACCTCGGCGATCTCACTGGCCAGAGCGTTCTTGACCTTCTTGGTGCTGCCGAAGTGGGCGATGAGCTTCTGAACCGTCTTTTCGCCCACCCCGGGAATGTTGGTGAGCTCGGTCTGGATCATGCCGATGCTGCGCTTGTTGCGGTGGTGCCGCAAACTGAAGCGGTGGGCCTCGTCGCGGGCCTGCTGAATGAGGCGGAGCGATTCGGACTTCTTATTGATGTGCAGCGGCACGGGATCATCGGGAAAGTAAATCTCCTCTAGGCGCTTAGCGATACCGACCACGGTCATCTTACCGCGCAGGCCGAGCAGGTCGATGCTCTCCATGGCATGGCTCAACTGCCCCTTGCCGCCATCGATGATGACCAGCTGTGGCAGGGGCTCCCCCTCGTCGACGAGCCGGCGGTAGCGGCGGTGCACCACCTCCTTCATGCTGGCGAAGTCGTCGGGGCCCACCACGGTCTTGATGTTGTAGTGGCGGTAGTCCTTCTTACTGGGCTTGGCGTTCTTGAAGACCACGCAGGCGCTGGCCGGATTGCTGCCCTGGATGTTGGAGTTGTCGAAGCACTCGAGGTGGAAGGGCAGCTCGTCCATCTGCAGGTCGGCCTGCAGCTGCTTGAGGATGCGCTCGGCGGGTGTCTGCCGGTTGGCGTGGCTGATGCGGGCTTTCTTGCGCTGTAGCAGCATGTACTTGGCGTTCTTCTCGCTGAGCTCGAGCAGCTTTTTTTTGTCGCCGATCTTGGGAACGGTCACGGAGGCATCCACGCCGGGCAGTTCCAGCTCGTGGTTGAGGATGATCTCTGGGGCGATGCTGTTGAAGCGGTCGCGCAGCTCGGGGATGGCGTAGGTGAGCAGGCTTTCCTCGTCGTCGTCGAGGTTCATCTCGATCTCCTGGGTGTGGGTGTGGATCACGGCCCCGTTCACGATCTTGATGTAGTTCAGGTAGGCCTCCTTTTCGTCCATCGCCACGCCGAATACGTCCAGGTCGCGGATGCTGGTGCTCACGATGGTCGACTTGCTCTGGTACTTCTCGAATGCCTTGAGCTTATCGGCGATCTGCTGCGCCCGCTCGAATTCCAGTTGCTCGGCCAGTTCCTCCATCTCGCCCTGGAAGTGCCGCTTCACCTCCGCGAAGTTGCCCTTCAGGATGTTCTTTACCTGCTCGATCTTCTCGTTGTAGTCGGCCTCGCTCTCCTCGCCCACGCAGGGCCCCTCGCAGTTCTTGATGTGGTACTCAAGGCACACCTTGAACTTGCCGGCGTCGATGTTCTCCTGGGCCAGGTTGAGGTTGCAGGTGCGCAGGGGAAAGAGGGTCTTCACCAGGTCGAGGATGATCTTCAGCCGCCCCTTGCTGGTGTAGGGGCCAAAGTAGTAGCTGCCGTCGCGCCACACCTCTCGGGTGATGAATACCCGCGGGAAGCGCTCGTTCTTGATGCAGATGTAGCTGTAGTTCTTGTCGTCCTTCAGGTTGACGTTGTAGCGCGGCTGGTGGGTCTTGATGAGGGCGTTCTCGAGCAGCAGGGCGTCGGCCTCGGACTCCACGATGGTGAATTCCAGGCGCTGGGCGTTCTTGACCATCACGCGGGTGCGGTTCAGGCGGTCCTTGCGGTCACCGAAGTAGCTGGCCACGCGGTTGCGCAGCGTCTTAGCTTTGCCTACGTACAGGATGGTATCGTCGGCGCCGATGAAGCGGTACACCCCCGGCTGCCGGGGCACGGTATCGGCGATGCGTTTAAAATCTTCCGTCGTCATTGTCCAGAATAACGGGCCGGCCCCCAAATCGTTGGGCTGGCTGCGGCACAAATTGGGCGGGCACGCGGGTGCGGGGGGCCTGCCGGAAGCCGGGGCCGGCGGAGGCGGGTCCGGTTGGTGGATAACGGTTAATTTCGCGGCTCACCTAAGATCTTATGGCTCTGCTCCGTCTCTCTCTTTTCTGTTGCCTGTCTCTGTGCCTGCTGCCGGCGTGCGGCGGCGATCCCGAACTCCCGGATGGGGAGGAGGTGACCGTACAGCGCCCGGCCGTTGATTCCATGCCCCCGGCACCCGCGACCCCGCCGCTTGCCGCCGGCGACAAAGTGAACGCCTGGGTGGACGGCCTCTTCGTCCGCGCCCAGCCCAACAAGACCGGTACCATCGTGGCACAGGTGCGCGCGGGTACGGCGCTTGAATTCACGGGTAAGCGCTCCGATACCGAAGAGACCATCGTGCTGCGCGGCATGGCCTTTGCCCAGCCCTGGCTGGAGGTGCGCACGGCGGAGGGACAGCAGGGCTGGGTATTCGGCGGCGCGGTACAACGCTCCGGCGAGCGAAAGGGGAACGGCTTCCAGAGCGCACAACAGTTTGACTTTCCGGACTTTGGATCCTTTGACCTGCGGAACTGGGAGCAGCAGCCGGCCCAGGAAACCGCCGGCGGCGACGCCACGATCACCCTCACCGTCTACGAGAAGAACGGACAGCGCCTGGCCGTCAAGGAAACGGAAACGGGCGAGCACGGCTACGAGCGGCTGTACACCCTCACGACCTCCGGCGGCAAGCTCCTGAAGACCCGCAAATTCACCTTCGCCGCCGAACCCTCACCCCAGCTCACCGAGGTAGTCACCGATTACGGCCAGGCTCCCCCGCGGGTACGCCGGCGGACGCAGCCCCTGAGCCAGCACGTGCTTCAGCTGAACGGCCGCCCCGAGCTGGCCGTCGGCACCTGGGAGGACCGCTAGCCGGCCCAGGCGGGATGTGTATCTTGACGGCTATGAGAGGCGCGCCCGCGGGACCGGTCCACATTACCCTGCTGATCGGATGGCTGCTGGTCCTCCCGGGGCTATTACCCGCCCAGGTGCCCGCTGATTCGGTAACTGTTGATGCGCTGCGGGTCCGTTACTTCGCTACACCGAGCGATCAGTCGCGCCTCGTGCTGCTGGATTCACTGCTGCGGCTGCCACCCGCCCCTTCCGGGCCCGAACTGGAGCGCCGCTTTCAGGACCTGATGGCTCCGCCTGCGGCGATCGGCTCCACCGACAGCCTGCCGGCCTTCAGCCTCCGCTACCGGATCAATGCACTGGCCCTCTACGGTATTCTACTGCGCGACGACAACCGGCCGGCGGATGCCCTCCTGCAGTTCCGGCGTGCCGGGGCACTGGTGGAGGGCGTGGACACCCTCCACTTCGAGCGCGCGCTGCTCAGCTACTATTCGGGCGGCACGCTACGGCCGTACGCGCCCGATCTCGCCCTGCCATTTTTCCGGGTGGCCGGATCGGAGTTCGCCGTAGCGCCCGGCATCCCCTCCTACTA
>JBGTHX010000382.1:0-19187 GCA_041746055.1 Lewinella sp.
GCCGCACACGATGGTGGCATTGGCCCCGATGGTGACCCCGTCCCCTACCCGGGTGGGCGCGTAGGCATCCCGTCGGTTGACCGCCGCCCGCGGATTGTTCACATTGGTGAATACGGCGGAAGGGCCTACAAAGACGTTACACCCCAACTCGACGCCGGTGTACAGGCTCACGTTGTTCTGCACCTTGCACCCGCTGCCCAGCCGCACCCCCTGCGCTACGAAGACGTTCTGTCCCAGGCTGCAATCCTCCCCCAACTCGCAGTCCGGCATGAGGTGACAGAAGTGCCAGATGCGACAGCCGCGGCCCACCACCGCCCCGGGATCGATCACCGCCGTGGGGTGAGCGTAGTAGTCCATATCAGAAGAAGATGAGCAGGCCCAGGCCCCCGATCAGCAGCAGCTTGATCTGGGTGCTGAGACGGTGGTAGTCGGGTTGGCGCCGCGCGTAGATCAGCTGACCGGTGATCACCAGCACGGCCAGCAGCAGTAGCGCGATGCAGATGAGCATTGGCGGCTGCAGAAAGGCGGGCCAGCCCAGGAACACGGGGCTCAGGATGGACAGGCTCACCATCACGCCGAGCACGATGGCCAGGCGGCGGGTGGTCGCCACGCCGAGCAGCACGGGCAGGGTACGGCGCCCTTCCTGCCGGTCGCCGCGCAGGTCTTCCAGGTCCTTGACCAGCTCCCGCAGCAGGGTCGCTACGAAGGCGAATACCATGAACAGCACGCAGACGCGCACCGTATCCGCAGCCAGTCCCGGATTGAGATCGTACAGTCGCGACAGGGCCTTCCGTTCCGCCAGGACCAGGATGCCCGGCACCCCGGCGCAGTAGAGCGCTACCAGCAGGTTGCCCACGAAGGGCAGCTTTTTCAGGGTGACGCTGTACAGCGCGAGCGTGCCGATCGCCAGGGGAAACAGGAACAACAGTTGTCGTTCGTTGAGACGCAGGGCCAGCAGCAGGGCGAAGAGATAGCCCACAAACACCATGGCGCCGAAGAGCCACTGCACGTTCTGCCGGCCGAATTGCAGCACCACGTTCCTGCCCGGGTGGTTGATCGCATCGATGCGCACATCACGCAGGTCATTGATCACGTAGCCGGAGGCCGTGATGGCCAGGGTAACGAGGCACAACTCAAAGAATTTCCAGGGGCGCAATACACCGGCCAGGCCTTCGGTACCGAGGGCGGGAAGAATGATGCGGTAATAAACCAGCAACTGCGTCAGGGCCACTACGACTAAGTTCTGGAACCTGACGAGCCGCAGAAAATCAACGAAAGGCAAGCGTTGCATGGGCCGAAAGATACGCGGAAAGTCCGTTCGGAGGATTAGCCGCGCAGCAGATCCCGGCTGATCACGAGGCGCTGGATCTCGGAAGTTCCCTCCCCGATGGTGCACAGTTTGCAGTCGCGGTAATACTTCTCCACGGGGTAATCCTTGGTAAAGCCGTAGCCACCAAAGATCTGTACCGCGTCGTTGGCCACGCGGACCGAAGTCTCGGAGGCGTAGAGTTTGGCCATGGCCGATTCCCGGTTGACGGACTTGCCGGCGTCCTTGAGCTGGCCGGCATGGCGGGTCAGCAATTCGGAGGCCTCGATCTCGGTGGCCATGTCGGCCAACTTGAAGGAGATGCCCTGGAAGCGGCTGATGGATTTACCGAACTGCTCCCGTTCCTGGCTGTAGCCGAGGGCGGCCTTCATGGCTCCCTTCGCGATGCCGAGACTGAGGGCGGCAATGCTGATGCGGCCGCCATCCAAGATCTTCATGCTCTGGATGAAGCCCTCCCCCACTTCCCCGAGGATGCGGTCGGCGGGCAGGTAGCAGTCTTCAAAGATGATCTCGGCCGTCTCGCTGGCGCGCATACCGAGCTTATCTTCCTTTTTGCCGCCGCGGAAGCCCTTATCACCCCGCTCCACGATGAAGGCCGTCATACCGTGGCTGTCGAGCAGCTCCCCGGTGCGGGCGATCACTACGCAGACGTCTCCGCTGATGCCGTGGGTGATGAAGTTTTTGGCCCCGTTGAGGATGTAGCCGCAGTCTTCCTGTTTCTCGGCCACGGTGCGCATTCGGCCGGCGTCCGAGCCGGTGTTGGGCTCGGTGAGGCCCCAGGCGCCGAGGTGCTCGCCGCTGGCCAGGGCGGGCAGGTATTTCTGCTTCTGCTCCTCACTGGCGAAGGAGAGGATGTGATTGGTGCAGAGGCTGTTGTGGGCAGCCACGCTCAGGCCGATGCTGCCGCAGACCTGGGCGATCTCGTCGATGACGGTGATGTACTCCGCGTAGCTCAGGCCGGTACCGCCGTACTCTTCCGGTACGAGGACTCCCATGAAACCGTACTCGCCCATCCGGTGGAAGAGCTCGCGGGGAAAGTGCTGTGATTCGTCCCATTCCATCACATGGGGGAGAATGTGGGTCCGGGCAAAGTCGGCGGCGCTCTGTCGGATCAGTTCCAGCTGCTCCTCACTCGCGGAGGTGGCCGGTTGGGTAATGTTTGCGGTCATTGAATCGTGGTGGTTGGTGAAAGGGCTACAGGTAAAATGTTAAAAGTTGGTCTTTTGTTAGCAAAGGGGTTGTCCGGTCCGCGACGGTCGCGATTTGGCGGCCCTCCCCTCCGACGATTTCGCCGGTTGCGGAAATGCGGCAAGACCAACATATATTCGTATAAAGCTTCAAATACCGATATTGCTTCTATCAATCGGCTCTAAAGATAAGTAAAACCAATATTAATTCCGTTTTTAACAGCACAACCCACGCCACATCGGGCCGTTATCGGGTAGGTACGGTATTTGCTGTACCCGAAGATTTAACCGCTATGCGCAGCCCCTTATTTCTCCTTCCCCTGCTTTTCACCTGCTCGCTGTTGCGGGCGCAGTCGGTGTTCGATCTCCTGCACCGGAGTGCGGCCGACGAGGCGGTGGCCGTCACCCTCACCCTCCCCCTTGACAGCCTCGACGCCGGTTTCCGTGGCGAGCAGCCCGGCACCCTGGCTTTTGTTGATTCGAGCGGTGCGGTGCGCACCTTCGGCACCGACGTTTCCTTGCGGGGCCGCTTCCGCCGCGGTCGTTGCACCACCCCGCCCCTCAAGCTGAATTTTGGCAAGAAGGAGCTCCGCGCCGCCGGACTGGCCGACCACGATAAGTACAAGCTCGTCAACGCCTGCTTCGACGACAGCACGGCCACCGATCTGCTCCTGCGGGAATACCTCGCCTACCGCGCCTACGCCCTGCTGAGCCCCGAGGCCCACTTTCGCGCCCAACTCCTCCGACTGACCTACCGCGATGCCGCCGGGGAGCAGTCCGACCGCACCGGCTACGCCTTCGTGCTCGAGGACAGCGACGAGATGGCCGCCCGCGCCGGCGGTGTCGAGATGGAGGATTCCGTCGGCCTCGATGCCGACCGCTTCGAGCCCGTCGCCGAGGCCACCCACGCCCTGCTCCAGTACCTGATCGGCAACGCCGATTACAGCCTCACCCTCAACCGCAACGTCAAGCTGGTGGAGCGGCCCGACGGCTCCCTGGTACCCGTGGGTTACGATTTCGACTTCAGTGGTTGGGTGGGTGCGCCCTACGCCAGCCCCTCCCGCGAAAAGGGGCAGGAAAGCATCTACCAGCGGGTGTACCTGGGCTTCGGCCAGAGCGACCGCACCCTGCGGCAGGTTAGCCACGAGTTCCGACGCCACCGGCGGGAATTGCTCGGGCTGATCGGTGATTTCGACCTGCTGCCCGCCCGCGACCGGCAGATCATCACCCGCTTCGTCCACCGCTTCTACGACGATATGGCCACCATGGGATCTAATACCGGCATCCTGCTCTATGACCAGCTGCGGGGCGCCACCGCCTCCATCATCCCCCCCGGCGGCAAGCCCCACCAGTACCGGTCAAGCTCGCGGCGCTAATTACCTTTGCCGCATGACGTCGACGCCCTCCCAGAACCGTACCCGCGCCCAGGAAAGCCGGGCTGCCGTGCAACGGCTCTACATCGCCATGCGCCACCTGCTCATCCGCGGCAGCTACAAGCCGGGCGGCATGAGCGGCAAGACCCTCATGGATAACCTCATGATCCTCCGGCCGGAGATCTACGGGTCGATCACCGATACCGAGCGCGTGGAGCTCAACGGACTGCACTACGTATTCCAGCGGCTGCCCAAGGGCATCGAGGAGTGCCGCTTCATCCGCCTCATCACCCGCGAGGGCTACGAGAACAGCCACTTTACCCCCATCGTGCCCCCGAAACGGCGGCGCGAGGCCTACCGCATCGATACCCACGAGATGTACATCGAGATGACGCGCGGCCGCAGCGACATCTACGACATCCTCACCCATCTCACCTTCCTGTACGCGGAGGCGAACAAGATCTACCGCAACAGCCTCGACAGCAAGGGGCGGCAGAAGCGCGAATGGCAGCTCCTCGCCGAGATCGTGGAGCGGGAGAAGATGAGCGAAGACTTCAAGCTCGAGACCGCCTATACCTACCTGAGCACCCTGCTGGGCCGGACCTACGACGAGATCCAGACCTCCTGCCGCCGCTTCGCCGAGGAGGAGATGGTCAGCAGCCTGTTTCACATCACCTACTGGCTGGGCCAGCTCGCCCAGGACGAGATCGAGCACGACCACGACCGCGAGGTATCCTTTTCCAGCAGCCTGCGGGAGAAGACCGGCCACCACTACTTCGGCGAGCTGTGGGCCTCCGCCGTCAAGGAAGTGCTGCTGGAGCGCGGCCTGCTCGAACGGCCGTTGCACATCGTGAGCGCCAACCTCCACAGCGTCATGAACGCCCTCTTCGCACCCGCGGCCACCGCCCAGAAACTGCGCGCGGGAAGATCGGTGTACGACGTAGCCCGCTCACTCTCCCAGCCCGAAGGGCGCCCCCTACGCGATAGCGTGACCAAACTCGCCCTCAAGAATGGGATGGTAGAGGTGATCGACACCAGCGGCAGCAACATCGGGGTACAGCTCTTCGACACCGCCGCCTTCGACCCGAAGCTGGTGAGCCCCGAACTGAATTTCCAGCCCGCCGAAGACCCCGCGAATGTGCCCGTGATCCTGGTCATGGACTACGCCTTCGGCGAACAGGCGTACGAGAGCATGGACGAGCTGCTGCGGCCCTACCACCCGCCCGGCACCGAAGCCGTGTACGAGATGCCGGTGCAAAGCATCAATATCATGGGCAAGGCCGGCATCCTCGAGGGCATCAAGGGCGACCTCATGATCCCCAACGCCCACGTCTTCGAGGGCACCGCCGATAATTACCCCTTCGACAACGACCTTGCCGCCGCCCGCTTCGAAGGTCAGGGACTGGGCGTCTACGAGGGGCCCATGGTGACCGTGCTCGGGACCAGCCTGCAGAATCGGCAGATCCTGGAGTACTTCCTCGACAGCAGCTGGCGGGCCGTAGGCCTCGAAATGGAGGGCGCCCACTACCAGAAGGCCATCCAGGCCGCCACCCACATCCGCAAAAGCGTCAACCCCGACCTCAAGCTCCGCTACGCCTACTACGCCAGCGACAATCCCCTGGTTACGGGCCACACCCTGGCCAGCGGCAGCCTGGGCGTGGATGGCGTGAAGCCGACCTACCTCATCACTGTCGAGCTGCTGAAGAGCATCTTTTCATCCTGACCGAACCCGTTCCCGCTTTCCCGGATTTCAACCCTAACCCAAACCCGGAAGGTCGCCCGTCATAGGCCCTGCCGGCCAAATCGACATCTAGTGCGCGCGTTTATCCTCCTGCTCTGCCTTCTGGGCGGCACCCTGTACGCTCAGGGGCTTCACCTCGACTCCATCTTCCGCTCCTCCCAGCTGTACGCCGTCAATCCGCTCCTCAGCATCCCGGCCATTGGCCTGGGCGCCTACGGCAGCCAGCAACGGCTGCTGCGCCTCCAGGACAAGCCGTCGATCCCCGTCGCCGAGCTCGCCACCCTCGACCCCGACGAGGTAAATGCCTTCGACCGCATCGCCCTGCGGCAGTCGGCCGAGCGCGAAAAGCGCGCCGTGATCCAGAGCGACTGGTTCTTCCAGACCGGCAAGTTCATCCCCTTCGGACTCTTCTTCTGGAAAAAGTACCGCCGCGACTGGTTCGATATTTCCCTCATGTACTTCGAGGCCCAGGTGACCCAGGGCCTGTTCTACGGCTACGCCCCCTTCGGCCCCACCCTGGTGGACCGGTACCGGCCCCGGGTGTACTACGACGACTTCTCCACCGAGAGCCGCACCGACGGCAACCAGCGCAACAGCATGTTCAGCGGTCACGCGTCCACTACGGCCACGGGATTCTACTTCTTCGCGCGGATGATCGATGATTACAACCCGCAGTTGAACGGCGGGCAGCGCGCCCTGCTCTACACCGCCGCCACGGTGCCCTCGCTGGCCGTCGGCTGGCTCCGCATCATGGGCCTCAAGCACTACCCCACCGACGTCCTGATCGGCCTCGGCGTGGGCGCCATCAGCGGCATCGGCGTCCCCAGCGTGCACAAGTGGTGGAAGGCGCGCCACCGGAGCCGGCTCACCCTCAATCCGGTCTACGGAGCCGGCGCCGGGGGCATGACGATGGTGCTGCACTACTAAGTTTCGTCCGGCCGGCGGGGCGCGGGGTGCAAAGGTATTCGGGGGGTGCCGGGGAAATTCCTTCCGGACAACTATCTTTCCCGCCGTTAATCCCCGCGTAATGCTAGACCTGTCCATACACGATAAATCCAACGTTGACATCAGTTACCGCCACGTCGGCAGTACGGATGTGACCCGCTACGAAAAGATGCACGTCGAGGTGTTCCGCGACTCCGCCCAGGCCTCGGTGGCCGTGGCCCGCGAGATCGCCGACCTCATCCGCACCAAAGCCGGTCGCGGCGAGCACTGTGTGCTGGGCCTCGCAACCGGCTCCTCGCCGATCCGCGTCTACGCCGAACTGGTGCGCATGCACCGCGAGGAAGGACTCGACTTCTCGAACGTCATCACCTTCAACCTCGACGAATACTTCGAGCTGGACCGCGGCAGCCGCCACTCCTACTGGTACTTCATGCACGAGCACCTGTTCAACCACGTGAACGTGAAGCCGAAGAATATCAACCTTCCACGGGGCGACATCCCCCTGGAGAAGGTGTACGAGCACTGTATGGCCTACGAGCAGCGCATCCGCGACGCGGGCGGGCTGGACTTCCAGCTGCTCGGCATCGGCCGGACGGGCCACGTAGGTTTCAACGAACCGGGCTCCCACTCCCGCTCCCTCACCCGCCTGATCACCCTGGATCACCTGACGCGCGTAGACGCCGCCGGCGACTTCCGGGGCATCTCCAACGTGCCCACGCGCGCCATCACGATGGGTATTCAGACCATCAGCCAGGCCAAGCGCATCGTGCTGCTGGCCTGGGGCCACAAGAAGGCGGAGATCATTCAGCAGACCATCGAGGGCGAGCGCACCTCCGAGATCCCCGCCACCTACCTGCAGGACCACCCCAACGTGACCGTACTGCTGGACGAGGAGTCCAGCGCCGACCTCCGTCGGTTCAGCACCCCCTGGCTGGTGGGGCCCTGCGACTGGACCGAGACCCTCGAGCGCAAGGCCATCATCTGGCTCAGCCGCCACGCCGACAAGCCGATCCTCAAACTCACCGAGCGCGATTACAACAGCAACGGTATGTCTGACCTGCTGGCCCTGCACGGGTCGGCCTACGACCTGAATATCCGGATGTTCAACCAGCTGCAGCAGACCATCACGGGCTGGCCGGGCGGCAAACCTGGCGTCGACGATACCCGCCGCCCCGAACGCAAGGACCCGGCCTCCAAGCGGGTGATCCTCTTCAGCCCCCACCCCGACGACGACGTCATATCCATGGGCGGCACCTTCTCCCGCCTGGTCGACCAGGGACACGAGGTGCACGTCGCCTACCAGACGAGCGGCAACATCGCCGTCAGCGACGCCGACGCCCGCCGCTACGCCGAATTCGCCCGCGACCTCAACGACAATATCGGCGGCGGTAACGCCCGGCTCGAATTCATCATCCAGGAACTGGACCCGGCACGGGACAAAGCCGGTCCCGATTCCGTAGACGTGCGCCGCATCAAGGGGCTCATCCGCCGCGGGGAAGCCATCGCCGGCGCCCGCTACGTCAACGTCAAGGACGACCATATCCACTTCCTGAACATGCCGTTCTACGAGACCGGCAAGAGCATCAAGGACGACCTCGGCGCGGAAGACATCCGGCTGGTCCGCGACCTCATCGAGCAGGTGCGCCCCCACCAGATCTTCGCCGCCGGCGACCTGGCCGATCCCCACGGCACCCACAAGGTGTGCCTAGACGCCATCTTCCGGGCACTGGACGACCTGGAGAACGACAATCCGGCCGCCATCAAGGATACCTGGCTGTGGCTCTACCGCGGCGCCTGGCAGGAGTGGCCGATCCACGAGATCGAGATGGCCGTACCCCTCAGTCCCGCCCAGGTGGAGGCCAAGCGCAATGCTATCTTCTTCCACCAGAGCCAGAAGGACGGCGCCATGTTCCAGGGCGAGGACCAGCGCGAGTTCTGGCAGCGTGCCGAGCAGCGCAACCGGGAAACCGCACGCCTGTACAATCAGCTCGGACTCACCGAGTACGAGGCCATCGAGGCGTTCCGCCGCTGGGACTTCCGGAAATCGGACGGTGAAACCCGCTAGGTGATCATGAGTTACTCCCTCGACGGAAAGACCGCCATCGTCACTGGTGGCAACAGTGGCATTGGCGCGGCCATCGTTCATTCGCTGCGGCGGCAGGGGGCGCGGGTGCACGTGCTCGACCGGGAGGGCGAAGGCGATAACTGCCACCACTGCGACGTGACCGACCAGGCGGCGGTGCGGGAGACCGTCGACCGGATCGTGGCCAAGGACAGCCTCCACGTCCTCGTCAACAACGCCGGCATCGGCTTCGTCGGCAACCTGGAGCAGACCGCGGAGGCCGATCTCGACCGGCTCTACGCCGTGAACGTGAAGGGCGTATACAACTGCTCGCTGGCGGCCATCGGCCACCTGAAGCAGACCGGCGGGGTGATCCTCAACATGGCCTCGGTAGCCGCCTCGGTGGGCATCTCCGACCGCTTTGCGTACTCCATGACCAAGGGCGCGGTGCTCACCATGACCTACTCGATCGCGAAAGACTACCTCGCGTACGGCATCCGCTGCAACAGCCTTTCGCCGGCGCGGGTACATACGCCCTTCGTGGACCAGTACCTGACCGCCAACTATCCGGGCCGGGAGGCGGAAATGTTTGACCAGCTGGCCGCTACCCAGCCCGTGGGCCGCATGGGCCGGCCCGAAGAGATCGGTGACCTGGCGGCCTACCTCTGCTCCGACGAGGCCTCCTTCATTACGGGTACCGACTTCCCCATCGACGGAGGCTTCATCCGGCTGAACGGCTAGGCGCGGGCAATTTTCGCAACGGGCCGACAGTTATGGGAGGGATTAAAGCTCCCATCCCCTTTTATTAAAGCTTTAGGGATGGGAGGTGACTATTGTCCGTCTCTCATCTACCTAGTGTGTACTCCCGAAACCTACCCTCCCTGTGCCTGGGCGTAGCCCTGCTTCTTGCCGTTACGAACCACCGGCTGATCGCCCAGGATAGCTGCAACCTGCCCTCCACCGTAAGCTCTCTCCTGCCCAACCCCTCCCTGGAAGAGTACCATTCCGGACAGGACGGCTGCTACTCCCAGCAACTGGGCGGGCTGCCCGACGGGACCAACCAGGCGAACTGCCTCGTGGGCTGGCAAAAGATCTCCCTCGGCACCACCGATGCCTGGAATGCCTTCACCTTTCCCTCCGCCGGACCGGGCTTCCCCTCTTCCCTCCCCCAGCCACTGCCCAGCGGTAGCAGCGTCGCGGGCTTCTGGGTAGGGATCAAGGATTCCAAGGGCAACCAGTTCCGCAACGGCGACCGCAGCTGGGCCCGGCAGTACCGCGAGTACCTGGGCGCCTGCTTCGACGAAAATTCCCGGCTGGAGGCGGGGCTGGACTACCGCCTGACCTTCCACCTCGGCTTCATGGAACCCGAGATCTACCGCTACCAGGGCCGCCACATCGACGTGGCTTCCCCTTCGGGCGTAGAGCTAAGCCTGTACGGCGTTAGGAGCTGCTCCCAACTGGACTTCGGCAGTTTCTACGATTGCCCCGAGACGGCCGGGGCCACCGGCTACGAGCTCATCGCCACCATCACGGTCGAAGGCGACGCGGGCAGCTGGACACCCGTCACGGTCGACTTCGTATCGGCCGGCGACTACGAGGCCTTCGCCATCGGCGGTTCCTGCGGCAACGATATCGGGCGGGCGAACAACCCCTACTACCGCAACTACTACTTCATCGACGACCTCATCCTCAACCGGACCGCCGCTTTCTCCGAGCCCGTGGCCGGACCGGTTTCGATCAGCGGACAGAGCATCTGCGCCGACGTGATCGAACTGAGCGGACAAGCCATGGAGGGTGCCACCTACCAGTGGTTCCACAACGGAGCGGCCGTAGCCGGTGGTGATTCCTCCAGCCTCACCCTGGTGCCGACGCCCGATATCGACGGAGCGTACCACCTGCGCATCGAAAGCGCCCTCGGCTGCGCCACCACCGGGGATGTCAATATTCAGCGTCCGGTGATCCACGATCAGTTCCCCGACTCCGTAGCCCTCTGCGGCACCGGCGGTCAGGTCACCGTCTTTCCCTCCCAGCAGTCGTCCGGCACCTACACCTGGAGCGACGGCAGCACCAACAGTTACTACACCATTACCGAACCGGGTACCTACTCGGTCACCATCAGCACGGCCTGCATCCAGCAGGTCGAGACTTTCGAAGCGACCGAAGACTCGGAGATCAGCTACCGCTACACCATCAGCCCGGAAGCGCCCTGCGTGGGAGATACCGTGGAGCTCATGCTGGAGACCGACTGGTACGTACCACTGGTCATGTTTACGCTCGGCGATGACGAGCGCTACTACGTCACGCCGAATACGCCGGTGCAGGTGGTGGCCGGCAGTATCGACTCGGTGTCCGCCTTCGTGATCACTTCCTGCGGGTACTACGACGATAGGGTCGCCATTCCGCAACTGTCGCCGTGGACCGCCGCGGTGAATGTCCTCGACCTCAATTGCCAGGGCCCGACGGGTGAGATCAGCCTGGACCTGGGAGCGGAATCGCCGACCACCATCGAGTGGCGGGCACCCGACGGGATGCTCCTGGCCGCGGGTGGCCCCGCGCTATCCGTAGATCAGCCGGGCACCTATACCGCTACGCTATGGGGTGCGGGCCACTGTCCTACCGTGATCACCGCCGAGGTGACGGACCGGGCGTTCGGGGTGGAGGTACTCACCTCCGACGTAAGCTGCGCCGATGACGGCTCCGCTACCGCCCTACCGGTGGGGGGCACCCCACCCTACGCCATCGAGTGGATCACGGGGGCGGATCAGCCCCTGCTGGGGCATTCCGTGCAGACACTGAACCACCTGCCGCGGGGCGACTACGTCACCCGCGTGCGTGACGGAAATGGGTGCGAGACCGATGCTACCTTCACCATTGATGGCCCAGACCCGCTGACGATGCAGGCGGAGGTGGCAATCGCCGGCTGCTCTCCCGACCAATCCGCTACCCTGAACGTGATCCCCAGGGGTGGCACCGCGCCCTACTCCTACAGCATTACCGGCCGGGCACCCGTTCCTCAGTCGCTCATCACCGACCTCTCCGCCGGAGCTTACGAGGTGGCCGTGACGGATGCGAATAACTGCGTATCGGATCCCTGGGAAACGACCATTGACTTCCCCGAACCCGTAACGGTCAGACTGAGCGCCGCCTCCCATGTGAACCTGGGGCAGTCCGCCGCCATCGAGCTCTCGCTCACCGGCTGTGATCCCGCCGAGGCGCTGATCTTCTGGGACGCTGATTCCGACCTATCCTTCCCCGACGGTCCGCTGCGGGCCGTAACGGTGCCCGAGGCCACGGCCCGGTACGCCATAGAGGTTGTGACCCCCGACAACTGCGTGTACACGGACGAGGTAAGCGTAACCGTACTGGATGCGACCCGCGCCTACGTACCCAACGCCTTCAGCCCCAACGGCGACGGACGCAATGACCTGCTGGAACTGTACCCCAATTCAGGCGTGGCCGCCGTGGAGCACTTCCGGGTGTTCGACCGCTGGGGCGCGCTGGTGTGGGAAAAGACGGGTGAGGCCGTGGCCTGGGACGGTACCCGGGAGAGGCAACCCCTCAATACCGGCACCTATTTTTATGAAGGCCAGCTCCGTACCCGCCGCGGGGATCTGCTGCCCGTACGGGGCACCGTTCAGTTACTGCGGTAGTTAAAGTTGGCCCACGGCGGCGAACATCACGGTAAGTTCCGGGTTTTTATTGCGTGGTGAATATAGTTTACCCTATATTTGCTTACGTATTAAACACATGAACTAAACACAACACTGTGACAACCGCCCAGTTTGTCCTCTTCATGAGGACGTGGGTGTTGCTGCTAACCTTCTTATTAGTTGGTCCTTTTTTATCCGCACAAGAAATCTGTTCCAACGGCATCGACGACGATGGTGACGGCCTGATTGATCTGAACGATAAAGAAAACTGTAGCTGCGCTCTCTCATCCACCCTGACTTCCCTGCTTCCCAACCCCTCCCTCGAGGATTTTGATTCCGGCCAAATCGGCTGTACTTCCCAGCAACCGGGCGGACGGCCCGATGCCGTCAACCAGGCCAACTGCCTGACCGGCTGGCACCGCGCCTCCCTGGGCACCACCGACGCCTGGAACGCCTTCACCCTCACCGGGGCGGGCCCCTTCTTCCCCACCAAGATACCCCTCCCCCTCCCCAGCGGCACGGGCGTAGCCGGTTTTTGGGTAGGCGTCCACGACTCCCCGGACGCCTCCTTCACCAACGGAGACGGTACCCGTACCAGCCAGTACCGCGAGTACCTGGCGGCCTGTCTGGTGGACGGCCAGCGGATGGAACCCGGCCAGCCGTATCGCCTCACCTTCTCCCTCGGCTTCATGGAACCGCAGCTCGCCACCGACGACAGTACCGTGGTGGACATCCGGTCTCCCGAATCCGTGGAACTCAGCATCTACGGCGTTCAGGAGTGCGGCCAGCTGAACTTCGGTGCCTTCTACAGCTGCCCCGAAGCTTCGAAAGCCACCGGCTACGAGCTTATCGCGAACGTGACGGTGACCGGCTCGGCCGGCAACTGGACCTTCAAGGAGGTAGATTTTATCTCCCCCGGCTCCTACGCCGGCTTCGCCATCGGCGGCTCCTGCGCCCCCGACAACACCCGCCCCGACGGCGGCAACTACCGCAACTACTACTTCATCGACGACCTCATCCTCAACAAGCCCGCCTCCTTCGCCCAGCCCGTGGCCGGCCCCGTACAGGTCGACGGTCTCACCGTCTGTGAGGACATCACCCTTACCGGACAAGCCCGGACCGGCGCCACCTACCAGTGGTTCCGCAACGGCGTCGCCATCGCCGGCGCTACCTCCCCCGTACTGGAGATCCCCGGCGGAGCCGGTGCCGACGGTACCTATATCATGCGCGTAAGTACCGCCCAGGGCTGCGCCCTCACCGAACCCGTAGTCGTGCAGCGGCCGGTGCTTTCCGATCATTTCGCCGACGCCGCGGCCATCTGTGGCGGTCAGGAGTCCGTAGAACTCAGGCCCCGCCGCTTCACCGGAGCCACCTTCCGCTGGTCCGACGGCAGTACCGGTTCCTCCCTCACCGTAACGGAGGCCGGCACCTACTCGGTCACCGTGAACGAATCCTGCGTCGAGCACACCGAAGAGATCACGGTGAAGAAGGCCCTGCCCTTCACCTACTCCGTCATCCAGGAGCCCGCCGTCGCCTGCGCGGGAGACACCGTTGCCATCCACGTCAGCAGCAATGCCTTCGCCCCCCGTTATTACTTCCGGGATATGACGACTGGCGCCTCCCTGCCCGCTACCGGCGGCACCCTGCGCGTGGTGGCGGGGGAGGTCGAGGAGATACTGGCCTTCGTGGGTGACGACTGCGGTCTGGAATCCCGCATCCTTACGGTGAAGTCCGGCATCCCCTTCGAGACCCCCGTTGCGGAGATCGTACCGATCTCCTGCTCCGGCACTGGCTCCATATCCCTGGCGGCCGGCCGGGGAAGCGCTATCGTCTACGACTGGCGGAATGCCACGGGCGAATCCGTCGGTGACGGCTCGTCCCTCCTCTCCGTCACCCGCGGAGGAACCTTCACGGTGACCCTGGAGGACGACACCCACTGCCCCCTCACCCTTTCCTATACCGTGGAAGAACTACCCGCCGTCACCGCTACCGTAGTGGTCGAAGAAGCCACCTGCTCCCGCGGCGGCGGCATCGAGGTAGCGGCCGTGAGCGGTACCGGCCCCTTCCGCTACCGCTGGTTCTACAACGGTGCGCCCGATCTGCTGCAGGAGAACGTGGCGGCCCGGACCCAGCTCGCCGCCGGCTCCTACGCCGTCGAGGTTACCGACGCCCGGGGCTGCACCTACCGCGAAGACGTCGAGATCGCGGGCGGCAAGCCCCTGAACGTGACCGCCCGCGCCACCTTCGCCGACTGCACGGATACCTACAGTGGCATGATCGAGGTCAACCCCAGCGGCGGCGTCTGGCCCTACCGCTTCGAGCTGGCCGGATACCCCGCCCAGTCCACCCCGGTCTTCACCGGCCTGGCTGCCGGTACCTACCGCGTACAGGTGACGGACGCAATGGGCTGCAGTTCCGCCGCCGAAGTCGTCACCCTGGAAGAGGTGCCGGTGCTCGACCTGGGCCCGGACCACCACGTCAGCCCCGGTGAATCGGTTGCTCTGGAGCTCCGCGACGGTCCCCTGGACCCCGCGGCCGGCACCCTTACCTGGCATCCGATGCCCGATGCCGGCTGTGACGGCGACTGCGGCAGCCTCACCGTCTCCCCGCGCTACACCACCGAGTACCGCGTCAGCTACACCACCCTCCAGGGCTGTACGGTCACCGACTACGTGACGGTACACGTGGCCGACGATCCCCGCGTCTACGTCCCCAACGCCTTCAGCCCGAACGGAGACGGTGACAACGACGAGTTCCGGGTATACCTCGGTACGGGGGTCGGCGCCCTCACCAACCTGATGGTCTTCGACCGCTGGGGAGAACTGATCTGGAAACGGAGCGACGACCGCGACGAAGCCTGGGACGGCACCTTCCGCGGCAAACCCCTCTCCGCCGGCGTCTTTGCCTACGTCGGACAGGTACGGCTCGACAACGGCACCTTGCTTCCCCTCAAGGGATCGGTGACGCTCATCGAGTAGCCGACAGTCCGCGCCGCAGGCCCTCGAGCTCCGCCAGCCCCCGCATCCGCCCATACAGGCTGTAGCCGGGGTAGGTGCGGCGCTCGCGGTCGCCGAATAGGGTGAAGCCGTGGTCGGGCCGGTAGGGTACGTCGGCACTGGCGCCGAGCAGTTCGCCCATCACGGCGGCCATATCGACGTCGCCCTGCAGGTGGCCGCTCTCGCGGAAGCTCTCGTGGGGGCCGCGGGCCACGTTGCGCAGGTGTACGAAGTGGATACGGTCGCGGAACTTCCGGGCCATGGCCGGCAGGTCGTTATCATCCCGTGAACCCAGCGATCCGGTGCAGAGACAGAGCCCGTTGGCCGGGTCGTCGACCATATCTACGATATCCTGCAGGTCCTCCATCGTGGACACGATGCGGGGCAGGCCCACCACGGGCCACGGCGGATCGTCGGGGTGGATGGTGAGCTTGATGCCCTCGCGGGCGGCAACCGGCACCACCGCCTCGAGGAAGCGGCGCAGGTTCTCCCTGAACTGCGCGCGGGTAATGTGGAGGTAGGGCGCGATGGCGTCCTTGAAGGTGGACAAATCGAAGCTTTCCTCGGAGCCGGGCAGCCCCTTCAGCATATTTTCGGACACCTCCTGCCGGTCTTCGGCCGACATACCTTCGTAGTGGTCGGTAGCCAGCTCCACCAGCTCGGCGGGATAATCCTCGGCGGCGTGGGGCCGGGCCAGGATGAAGACGTCAAAGGCGATCAGGTCCAGGCCGTAGAGGGCCACCGTGGTCCCCCCCGGTACGGGCACCTGCAGGCGGGTGCGCGTCCAGTCCAGCACCGGCATGAAGTTGTAGCAGACGGTGTCGATGCCCTCCGCGGCAAGGTGCTTGAGGCTCTTGCCGTAGTTCTTCAGCAGTCGCGGCGCGGCTTCCGTATTCTGCTTGATGCCCTCGTGCACGGGGATGCTTTCCACCACCGACCACGGCAGGCCGTTCAGTTCCCGCTGCCGCTTGCGGATTTCCTCGCGGCTCCATACCTCCCCGTTGGGTACGTGGTGCAGGGCCGTGACCACCCCGCGGATGTCTAGGGCGGAAACTTCGTCGATCGTGATGGGGTCGTTGGGGCCGTACCAGCGCCAGGTGGGATACATAAGTTCGGGTTTAAACGGGTGGTTGAGGAGCGGTGGAGCCGTAAATATAGAAGGTCCGCTACGCCCCGCCCGGAAAATCGCCATATTAGCCCGCTCCCAACGACAACCCCATGCACCCGCGTCCCCGCCCCATCCTGCCCCGCCTCCTTTCCGCCGCCCCGCTGCTCCTGCTGCTCGTGGCCTGCGGCACCTCCGGTGAGACGCTCACCGACGAAGGCTACCGGCCCGTCTTTCACTTCACGCCCGCCAGCGGCTGGATGAACGACCCCAACGGAATGGTGTGCCACGACGGCGAGTTCCACCTCTTCTACCAGTTCTACCCCGACAGCAACGTGTGGGGACCCATGCACTGGGGGCACGCCGTGAGCGAAGACCTCGTCGACTGGGAGCAGCTACCGGTGGCCCTCACCCCCGACAGCCTGGGCTACATCTTTTCCGGCAGCGCGGTGGTCGACCAGGGCAACACCTCCGGCTTCGGTGCCGCCACTGACCCCGCCCTGGTGGCGATCTACACCCAGCACGACCCGGAGGGCGAGGCCGCGGGCCGCAACGACTTCGAGTACCAGAGCATCAGCTACAGTACCGACAATGGCCGCAACTGGACCACCTACCCCGGCAACCCCGTAGTACCCAATAGCGACCGCATCCGCGATTTCCGCGACCCGAAGGTGATCCGTGACAGCGCCCACGGGCAGTGGCTTATGGTCTTCGCCAGCCAGGACCGCGTACGCTTCTACGCCTCGCCGGACCTGAAGGACTGGACCTACCTCAGCGACTTCGGCGCCGACGCGGCCAACCACGACGGCGTATGGGAATGCCCCGATTTCTTCCCCCTGGCTGTGGACGGCGGCCGCGACACGGCCTGGGTACTGGTACAGAGCATCAATCCCGGCGGCGCCAACGGCGGATCGGGTACCTTTTACTTTACCGGGGATTGGGACGGTGCCCGCTTCGTGCCCCGCGCGGAACCCGCCTACCCCTACACCGACAGCGTGAAGTGGCTCGACTACGGCCGCGACAACTACGCCGGCGTCACCTGGTCGGACGTACCCGCATCCGACGGCCGCCGCCTCTTCCTGGGCTGGATGAGCAACTGGGACTACGCCCAGCAGGTACCCACCACCACCTGGCGCAGCGCCATGACCGTACCGCGGCGGCTGAACCTGGAAGACGGTCCCCATGGCCTGCGCCTGCGACAGACGCCGGTGCGGGAACTGGAACAACTGCGGCGACCCGCCGAGCCGGTGGCCGACGGCGGCATCCCCGCAGACGGTGTATTCGAAATGGAGATCAGCCTGCGGGATGCGCCCTTCGAGCTGGTCTTCGACAATCAAGCGAACGAGGAACTGCGCATCGGCTACCGCGACGGCCACTACTACATAGACCGGAGCGACGCGGGCGGAGCGGGCTTCAGCGACGCCTTCCCGACCGGTCCGGACACGGCCCCCCGCCTGAGCGACGCACCGACCATCGACCTGCACCTCTACTTCGACCGCAGCTCGGTGGAGCTCTTCGCCGACGACGGGCGTACGGTGATGACGGAACTGCTGTTCCCCTCCCGCCCCCTGGTGGGCTACCACCTCAACGGCGGCGAGCCCGTTACCGACCGCGTAAACATCTGGCCGTTGAAGGCCGCCGACAACTAGCCCTGGTGGGGGATGGCCACCTCGCGGCCGCTCTCGGCACTCTCGATGATGGCGCGGACCACGGCGATGTCCTTCTTGCCTAGGGTGCCCGGGGCGATGAACTCGGTGTCGTTCAGGATGGCCAGCGCGTCGTCGTCCATCTGCAGCGACTGCTGGTTGGGGACGGGCGGGCCGAGGGTCTTGCCATCGCTCGTCACGCCCTTCACGCCGGTGTAGGGCTGCATGGGCTCCAACTTATACCAACCGTCTTCGGCGTCGAGGTAGAGCTCGTTGTATTCGGTGACTACGCTGGTCTTGCCCTCGGCGAGCATACCGCCGGGGTAGCGGAGGGTGTACTCGGTGGTGAGGTCGACGGCATTGGCGTGATCCTGGCGGGTTTGGATAGCCTTCACCACGGCCTCGGGGTCCATTTGGGTGCCGTAGCGGAGTCCGTTGACGGTGTAGACGCCCATGTCGTAGATGGCTCCACCGCCCATATCGCGCTGTCCGCGCCAGTAGTCGGTAGCGGGCGGGGTGCCGCCGTAGCCGGCGTAGCTGTGGGCCGCGGTGAGGGCTCCGTAAGCCTTCTGCTCGGTCAGTTCGATCAGTTTGCGGGTATTCGGCTCATGCATCATGCGGTAGCCGATGGCGAGGCGGACGTTGTTGCGGTCGCAGGCGTCAATCATCTCCTGGCACTCCTCGGCGGTCATGGCCATGGGCTTCTCGCAGAAGACGTGCTTACCGGTATTCGCGGCCCGCACGACGAAATCCTTATGGGTGGCCGTGGGCGTGATCACGTAGATGATGTCGATATCGTCGTTATCGGCGATCTCCGCCATCGTATCGTAGGTGTAGGTATTCCCGTCGGGGATACTGTACTTCTTCTGCCACTCGGGGAGCTTGTCGGGGCTGCCGGTGATGAGGCCGCGCAGTTCGCAGTGCTCGGTAAGCTGGAGGGCGGGCGCGATCTGTCCGGAGGCGTAGCCGCCGAGCCCGAGGATGGCGATCCCCAGCTTGCGGTCCTGTCCGTCCTCTCTTTGCGGGGACGCGGGTGCCGGGTCCGTTCCGGAAGCCGCGTTACCGGCGGGGTTGCAGCCGATGAGCCCGGGTACGAAGAGCAGCCCAGAGGCGGCCACCGACTGTCGGAGAAAGCGGCGGCGGGTGGCGGTGGAT
>JBGTHX010000383.1:0-4618 GCA_041746055.1 Lewinella sp.
GTCTCGCGGGGCGCCGGGGGCGGCATCATCCTCTCCGCCAGCCACAATCCCAAGGAATACAACGCCCTCAAGCTACTCAACCACCGGGGTGAATTTATCAGCCGCGAGGACGGAGAGGACCTCATCGCCACCGTACGGGGCGGAAAGGTGAAGTACGTGGGGGTGGATGACCTCGGTACCTACCGCGAAGACCACGACGCGCTGGGCGACCATATCCAGGCCGTGCTGGGGCACCCCCTCGTAGACGTAGCGGCCATCCGTGCCGCGGGCTTCCGGGTTATCCTGGACGCCGTGAACAGCGTAGGGGCCACCAGCATCCCACCGCTCTGTCGGGAGCTCGGCGTAGACTGCGAAGTGATGAACGGAGAGGTCAACGGCCAATTCGAGCACAATCCCGAGCCGCTACCCGATCACCTGCACGAGCTCATCGAGCGTATGGCCTCTTCCCCGGCCGATCTGGGTATTGCCGTGGATCCTGACGTGGACCGCCTCGCGCTCGTCGGTCCCGGCGGGCGCTGGATCGGGGAGGAATACACCCTCGTGGCGGTGGCCGATTACGTACTGGGCCGGGATCCCGGACCGGTAGTCAGCAACCTGAGCAGCAGCCGCGCCCTCGCCGATCTGGCGGCTACCTACGGACAGGCCTACCACGCCGCGGCAGTGGGGGAGGTGAACGTCGTCGCCAGGATGAAGGAGGTCGGTGCCACGATCGGCGGAGAGGGTAACGGGGGCATCATCGATCCCCGGCTGCACTACGGGCGGGACAGCCTGATCGGCCTGGCGCTCGTGCTCAGCCACCTCGCCACCAGTGGTAAGTCGATCAACGACCTGCGCGACGGCTACGTCCACTACGAAATGGTGAAGGACAAGATCCTGCTGGACCCGGAACTCGACCTGCCGGACGCTCTCTCCGTGATGGAGGGGCTCTACCCGGATACGCCGAAGCTCACCATTGACGGACTGAAGCTAGACTTTCCCGACGGCTGGGTGCACCTGCGCGGGTCGAATACCGAGCCGATCGTACGCGTGTATGCGGAAGCCAATTCGCAGGAGCGCGCCCGGGAGCTGGCTTCCGATGTCAAATCCCGCTTTCTCCAGATTACGGGCGGCGAACGCCGCTAGTTTGAACGCTAACCTATCCCCATGCAGCTTCCCACCTTCCCCAACGACAACTTCTTTCTCATTGCTGGCCCCTGCGCCATTGAGAGCGAAGACATGGCTTTCCGCATTGCCGAGCGGGTCACCGAGATCACCGCGCGCCTCGGGATCCCGTACATCTTCAAGGGAAGTTACCGGAAAGCCAACCGCAGCCGGATCGACAGTTTCTCCGGCATCGGGGATGACAAGGCGCTGAAGATCCTCCGCGCGGTAGGGGAGAGGTTCGACCTACCGGTGACCACCGATATTCACGCCGATGAGGAGGCCGCCATGGCTGCGGAGTACGCCGATATCTTGCAGATCCCCGCTTTTCTTTGCCGGCAGACTTCCCTTCTGGTAGCCGCCGCGGAAACCGGTAAGGTGGTCAACATCAAGAAGGGGCAGTTCCTCAGTCCCCAGGCCATGCAACACGCCCAGCAAAAGGTGATCGACAGCGGCAACGACCAGGTGTGGATGACCGAGCGGGGCGTCACCTTCGGCTACACCGACCTGGTGGTCGACTTCCGGGGCATCCCCACCATGCAGTCTTACGGCGCTCCGGTGATTCTGGATTGCACCCACAGCCTGCAGCAGCCCAACCAGAGCAGCGGCGTTACCGGCGGCCGGCCGGCGATGATCGAAACGATCGCCCGGGCGGGCGTGGCCGTTGGCGTGGATGGGCTCTTCATGGAAACCCACTACAATCCCTCCGAGGCAAAGAGCGACGCGGCGAATATGCTGCCCCTGGATCAACTCGAACCGTTACTGGAGAAGCTGGTGCGCATCCGGCGGGCGCTGGGGTAGGGGGATTCGACCATCTGGTATAAGCCGTGCGGCCTACATGTACTGCGCGATAATATTCTCGTAGCGCTCCTGGCGGCCGCTGGTCTGGGCGGGTTCGCCAGTGGCCAGGCCGATCTTGGCGAGGTCCTCGAGGCTGAGTTGTCCGTTCTCGTACTTCTTGCCGTCGCCGTTGTCGAAGCTGGCGTAGCGCTCGGTACGCATGGCGGAAAACTTGGATTTGCTGAGTACGCGGTCGGCCGCGATCAGGGCGCGCGCGAACACGTCCATACCCCCTACGTGGGCGTGGAAGATGTCTTCCAGGTCCGAGGAGTTCCGGCGCGTCTTAGCGTCGAAGTTCACGCCGCCGCCCTGCAGGCCGCCGGCCTGGAGGATCACGATCATGGCTTCGGTGAGTTCCTGGACGCTATTGGGGAACTGGTCGGTATCCCAGCCGTTCTGGTAGTCGCCGCGGTTGGCGTCGATGCTGCCCAGCAGTCCCTGGCTGGCGGCTACGGCCAGCTCGTGGTCGAAGGTATGCTGCGCCAGGGTGGCGTGGTTGACCTCAATATTAAGCTTGAAGTCGTCCATGAGGTCGTACTGCCGCAGGAAGCCGGCCACGGTGGCGCTGTCGAAGTCGTACTGGTGTTTACTGGGTTCGAAGGGCTTGGGCTCGATGAAGAAGGTGCCGGTGAAGCCCTGTCCGCGCGCGTAGTCCCGCGCCATGGTCAGGAAGCGGGCGAGGTGCTCGGTCTCCCGCTTCAGGTCGGTATTCAGCAGGCTCATGTAGCCCTCGCGGCCACCCCAGAAGACGTAGTTCTCGCCATTCAGCTTGATGGTGGCATCGATGGCTCCCTTCAGCTGGGCGCCGGCGTAGGCCACGACCTTAAAGTCAGGGTTGGTGCTCGCCCCGTTCATGTAGCGGGGGTTGCTGAAGAGGTTGGCGGTGCCCCAGAGGCACTTCACGCCGGTGGCCTCCATTTTCTCCTTGACGTAGTCGGTGACCTGGTCGAGGCGCTTCTGGTAAGTTCCCAGGTCCGCGCCGGCTTCCTCCAGCAGGTCGATGTCGTGGAAGCAGAAGTAGTCGAGCCCCAGCTTCTCCAGGATCTCGAAACCGGCATCGGCCGTATTCTTGGCCTCCTGTACCGGATCGGTAGCGCCCAGCCAGGGGTAGTTGGCGGTGCCCGGACCGAAGGGGTCGGCGCCCGTATTGCGCAGGGTGTGCCACCAGGCCATGGCGAACTTGAAGTGTTCGGCCATGGTCTTGCCAGCCACTACCTGGTCTTTTTTGTAGTATTTGAAGGCTAGTGGATTATCGCTTTCCGGACCCTCAAACTGGATCTGCGGGATACTGTCAAAGTAGGTTGCCATTGTAGGTATGGTGTAGTTATGCCCCGCAAGGTAACGAGCGAATGCTTAGCAAAGCAGTTTCGCAATCGATTTCGTATCGGGTTACTTCTCGCCCTCCTTGGGAATGGCGCCGGTGGCCTGTCCGAAGTAGAAAACGAACTGTTGCATCTGGTTGGCCAGCTCCTTATTCTGGGTGGCCCGGAAGTAGGTATCCGCCAGTCCGCGCAGCGTTTGGTAGAACATGCGGTCCATCTCCACGACCTGCATTTCCTTGGTCCAAAGGTCGATCTTAAGGGTTTCTTTGGTCCTTTCGTCGAAGAGGGCCAGCAGCATGGCTTTGCAGTTCTGGGGACCGCCGCCCGCGGGATGGTCACTCGCCGCCCAGGTCATGGAGACGGGCATATTCATTCCGTCCAGCCCCACGTCGATCGTGATGCGGCTTTTTTTATTTATTGCGTTCTTCGCCATCGGTCAAGCTTTCGGCGCAAGGTACCCCGCCGCCCCGTTTTGGCGGGCGCGCAGGTGCCGGGGCCCGTTGCGAAGGGCCGGGACACCCCCCCCCGGCGTCCGAATACCGTATTTTACCACCCAACTCCCCCGCATGTACCTAATCACCGGCGCGAACGGATTTATTGGAAGCGTTTTGGTCGGATACCTCAACTCACTAGGAATCAAGGATTTGATCTTGGTTGACGATTTTGTGCATTATCCCGATAAAACGCCCAATCTTCAGGACAGGGACTTCCTCGTGCGCATCGAGCGGGACACCCTGTTCCCGATCTGGGACCAGGAGCAGTGGCCGTTACAGGGCGTCTATCACCTCGGCGCCCGCACCGATACTACGGAAACCGACGAAGCACTCTTCGATCGCCTCAATGTGGAATACTCCCGCTCCATCTGGGAACGGTGCCGCGACTTTCGGCTGCCCCTGGTCTACGCAAGCAGCGCGGCCACCTACGGCAACGGGGACCTCGGCTTCCACGACACTACCGCACCCGCATCCCTGCACCCCCTGAACGCCTACGGCAGGAGCAAGAATGACTTCGATGCCTGGGCCCTGGAGCAATCCGCCGCGCCGCCCCACTGGTACGGGCTCAAGTTCTTCAACGTGTACGGCCCCAACGAATACCACAAGGGGCGCATGGCCAGTGTGGTCTGGCATACCTACCGGCAGGTGCGCGCTACCGGGAAGATGAAATTGTTCCGCAGCCACCGGGAGGACGTCCCCGACGGGGAGCAGGCACGGGATTTCATCTACGTGAAGGACCTCTGCCGGGTGTGCCACTGGCTCATGGACCGTACGCCGGACGAGAACGGCCTGTACAACCTCGGAACCGGCACGGCACGTACC